>JBDKKX010000317.1:0-6705 GCA_039795795.1 Bacteroidota bacterium
AAATTCGACTCAACGAACCTTTAAACAGCGTTTAGTAGAGTTGCGTTATCGGGTTGATTCCTTATTTGGTAGCCATCCCATTGAACTTTGGATGTCTGAATTTGGGTTCGATACCAATGAAAAATCGCCTTATAAGGCACCTACTATTTTTAATAATGGTGTAGTGGTGGCAGACCAACAGGAAGTACAAGCGCGTTTTTTAGTACGGGCTTATTTAGAAATTGCGGCTGCGAAATGGGATAGAGCGATTCAATTTGGTTTGCGGGATAGGCAAACTTCCGATGGCGTTTTGTTTGACGCATCAGGCATTGTGAAAGATAGGGCGAATGATTTTGCACCGAAAAAAGCTTATTATTACATTTACACCATGAAAGAGGCATTGAAAGGCACTAAATTTACGGAAGAAATAAAAGTGGATGGTGACCCTACTTTTACCGCATCGGGCATCTTTGGTGGTCATAGTTATTGGTACCAAGATCCAACGTATCACCGCATTTCAAGGTTTGCCAAAACGGGTGGAAATGCAGGAAGACCAGGAGAAGTCGTTTATGTAACTTGGTTGCCGACTAAAATCAATGCTCAAAAAACGAATGTCAAAATTTATTTGACGCAAGCGGATGTTGCTACGGCTGCATTAGCGACGATGGTAACGATGGAATTAGGCGATGTGAATGGAAAACGGACCCGTTTAATCGTCAGTACAGATCCAACAAACAATAAAAAATATGTCACGATACCCGTTTTGACGGAAGCACCTATCTTTATTCGGTTGGGAGAAAGTATTACGGACCAAGCTGTTGCGCTTCCTGTGATAAACAGAGATAGTACTTATGGCATTTCCTGTGATGCGATTCGGATAAAAATGACGACACCAGTACCTACAAATGGTTTTTTAAGGGTTTATTATTATGAACGACCTGCCAGTGAATGGACGAGTGACACTGTTTTGTTTAGCACGAACAATAGGTATATCAAATTTTATGCAGATAGTGTTAAAACAGATAATTTTATCATCTCTAATTTGAAATTATCTCATAATAAATATGCTATTTATATACAAGCTATAGACAGTAATAGTAATGTATCTGCATTCAGCAATTACATTGTCACAGCAACCATAGATGGTTTTAATAACTACATTCCTGAAGCGGGAGTAAAATGTGATGAGAAGCCTGCAATTTTGAAACAATTATTTGGCTATGGTAACATTGATTTTTGTTATCCGATGAAAACCCAAAAAGCAAGTGATGGAAATAATACTTACGAGTATCTTGGACAATGGAGTACGACTGAAGCAGATGATACGATAGTAGTTAAATTAGTATATCCTGAGCCAGTGATAGGGCAAGGCAATACCTTACACTACTACTTGGATGCCGTATCTATATTAGGAGGAACTGGCGCAGGAATATTTCGCATAGAATATTGGAATGCCGCAAGTGCAACTTATAAACCATGGGTTAATTATGTAAAAGACGGTTTTGACGAATGGAAAACTTTTGTAGGTCTAACGGTTCCAGTAGCTCAATTAAGATTGATAAAGGAAAAAGGAATGGGTATCCGAAAAATAATTTTAAAAGGAATCTACTATTCTAATACTCGCCCTTATGATATAGGCAGTTGTGGCTGGACTGTGTACGAAACACACTTCACTACTCGTCTATTTGGTCGCCAATATTTGAGTAGTAGTACTCCTGCTTTGCCTGCAAACTCATTCTCTGGAATTTTATTGATGAGCAATGGGAAATTGACGATAGATAAAGATTACACCTTTAAGAATGCAAAAATCTACATGGAGGGCGAAAAAACCACAATTATCGTTCAAAGTGGCAAAACATTGAGGCTTGATAGTACCAATTTAAGGAGTTGCGGAGCATTGCATCAAGGAATTGTTGTAGAACCAGGTGGTAAACTTATTGTAAATAATTCACAAATTAGGGACGCAGTCAATGGCGTTACCATTCAAAGTTCGTCGAATCAAACGACATTTAGCTTTGTGAATACGATTTTTGAGGAAAATATTAATGGCTTGACAATCGAAACAGGTGGGGCTAACTCAAACAGTTCTATGGTTGGGTGTATTTTTGATGGCAATTTTAGAGATTTAAAACCTAATAGTTCTAATATTAAAAGGTCGTCTATGGGTATCTTCTTAGATAGAGTATCCTTGAACATAGGTTCGTATAATGGAAATCCTAATATTTTTAACGATGTCGCACTTGGAATTGATGCTAGGGATGCTGTCTTATCTGTTAACAATAGTATTTTTAATAATGTTTTTCCTAAAACAATGCCTTCTATTTACGGTGATTTTGATTTCGGAGGGATGGCAATACAGGCAATTCAAGGAAAACTCATGTTCAAAGGCAAAGGAAGCAAAGGCGCGCCTGCTGTTTTTAATAAAGTACAACGAGGCATTTACAGTTATTATGGTGACTATCAGGTTGACAGCAGCAATTTTTATGGGGTTGGTCAATTTGCCGTTCAAGGCACTTTTGGGAATGGTGGTGTGAGTAAATTTACCAATAGTTACGTTAAAGCGAATCAAACGGGCATACAAATTTGGAAAGGGGGTGGTACTTTGGATTTCTTGAAAAATGAAATAGATTGTACGGCTTCTACAACTTCGAGTGATGCTGTATCTATTATTTCTTTCTTTCATAAAGATATTTCTTGGATGAGTAGTAACACAAATATTAAAATCCATGATAATATTATTAGAGGGCAAAATGCGAAAGGTGTAGCCATGCTTTCTGTTGGATTTGCGAGCAATATGTCTATTCGGCGGAATCAATTGATTTTCAATAGCTATGACCAAGATGAAACCGCATACAATTCGGGGATTCGAGCAACTTTATTGGAAAATTCGGCAATTGTTCGCAATCGTATCACGGGGTTTGCGAATCCAATCCGCTTTTCTTACTCTCCAACACAAGTTGGGATTCTTTCGATTAACTCTCGAAATGATACTTTTTCTTGCAATCGAGTTGAGAATGCCCGAATTGGGATGCAATTCCAATTTGATAATACGATGGCGTATGGATTGTATGGCAATGCTGGTGAGGGTAGCTTAGGACTTGGAAATTTGGCGGGTGACACGCTTGCGGGCTATAATATTGGGCTAAAAGTAGATGATTTAGCTTTCACAGGAGAGCAAACGCATCGTAGAAATATATGGATAAGTCCAGCGGACTTGACACGCTATCAATCAGATGCTCTAATGGAGAATCCAACAGCTGCTCGATTAGCAATGAATCGGTTCCTCGTTCAAAAGTCCGTTAAACCGCCTAAAATAAGTCCAAGTTTGCAGTGGTTTCAAGATGACGATAGCCCGTCAAGTATCTTTCAGTGCGGACAAATACCTATTAATGCTACCGATATTACAAAAAGTTTAAAAAAATTGAGTCCTATTGTTGACTCAATGGATATCTATGGGGCGATTGCGTCAGGTAATTATCAAAAAAACACGCAAGACCCTGAAGCATCTGTTTGGATGTTAGAAAAGCATGCTTATGAAGCATTTTCTGATTTGCCTACGCATTTACGAACGATGACGATGCAATCTTTTTTAAACCAGAAGCAAAGTACAGAGTTGGAAACGTTTTACCAATTGAAAAAAGGGTTTGAAACTTTATTTCAGCAAGATAAAATTCGTGCTGTTCGTTTAAAAGAATTGAATCAACAGATAGAGGATTGGGCAAATAAGAAACAAAATATGGATAATCCATGGATTGCAGAAGATGATTCTATCCATCAATGGAGTAATGAGTATCGAAATTTGTCACAAGTTGAAAAGGAAAGCACAATTGAAAAGGCTACAATTTTGCGCCAGTTGAATGTGACGTTACCAGATGATAATTTTCCAACACGGGCTAAAATAATCATCACGAATCTTAATGCAGAGAAACAAAGACCTTACATATTCTATGAAAAAGTAGTGAACGACTTATACTTATCGAAAATTATAGAAGGTACGTCCATTTACACCGCAAAAGAGGCTGAAATGTTGAAAAAAATAGCGATGATGTGTCCCCGAATTGCAGCAGAAGCACCCATGAAAGCTCGTGCAGTCTATCAACATTTCGTGAACTCTACAGCTTTGCCCAATGCAGATTGTAACAATGTACCTAAATTAGAACCGACGCAGATTGAAAAACCGCGTTTTAAGGTATATCCGAATCCCACGCCCAATCAGATAGTTTTGGTGTCGGAAGATGGTATTCAGGCATATCATTGGACATTGTTTACAGCTACGGGCGTGTTAATAAAGGAAGGTAAAAGTGAATCATTGAGCGAAACCATAGATACACAGGGTTTAGCAAATGGTATTTATTTTATCTGTATTAAAGAAAAAGGAATTGTAACAACAACCGTAAAAGTAGTAGTAATGAAATAGTCCGTTGGCAGCAAGGATTCGCAATCCTTGCTGCCATTATTTATTACCAATCCATTATTTAATTATACACATGAAACAGGCATTTGGATTTATTATTTTTTTATATAGCATTAGTGCGCTTGCACAAAATATTGATGCAAAGCGCGATTACTATTGGCGAAAAGGAAGAGATTTCATCGATCCCATAGTAACAACTTTTGTGGATTTTAACTTAAAGCCCACAAAAGTAGATTCAACCTTAAAAAAAAGAGGCAACTCAGACCAAGTCGGGATGATATCCAATAGCAATGGAGCATTAATACTTTTTAGTAATGGATGTTATATTTCGGATAAAAATGATTCTATTATTAAAAATACGAACCGCATGAATAGTGGCACCATCCATGACCTATACTGTCCCCCGAATGGATCCGGTTTTACTCATCAACAAAGCATGATAGTTTTACCTTTTCCACGAGATACGAACTCTTTTGCTTTTTTTCATAGTAATACGACCTTAACGAGAGATTATATAGCGGATAGATTATTAGTGACAAAAGTGACCAAAGATAATCAGGAACATTTTACGATGCGGTACATCGACTCTATTTTAATCAAAGATAGCATTGAAGCGGGTCATCTGACGGCTTGTCGTCATGGCAATGGTCGAGATTGGTGGATCATTCAACCGCGTGAAAATAGTAATAAGTATTATAAAATGCTTTTTAGTACGGATGAAATAACGATAAGCACTCAAAATATAGGAAAATCATCGACTGCATTTGAGAATTATGCAGGGCAAGCTGTTTTTTCACCAGATGGAAAGAAGTATGTCCGTTATAATTTTGAAAGCGATGTGCGCATTTTTGATTTTGACAGGTGCACAGGACTGTTATCGAATCCAATCCATATTCCAATTCAAGATTTTGCCGATACAGTTTGGTTCGCAGGATGTGCTATTTCAGCTAATTCGCGTTTTTTGTATCTTATTTCAACCAGTCAAATTTATCAATTGGATTTAGAAACTTCTAATATTGCTGCTTCAAAAACAACGGTTTTAGTTTATGATGGAAGTGTATCTCCTGCGGGCACTCCTTACGATTTTGCTCATGCCCAAATTGGAGCGGATGGCAAAATTTATATTTCTAATACAGGCGGCCGAAATGCCATGCACATTATTGAGGCACCCGATAGTGCAGGATTATCATGTCGAGCGGTTCAAAGAAGATTTAAATTAGCGAAGCCTGTTAGTTATGGGATGCCTTATTTTCCCAATTTCCGTTTGGGAGCATTAAAAGGCAGCTCGTGTGATACGCTCCGAACGAATCCAGACACGCCTCATCTAGGCGATTATGATTTAAAATTATATCCGAATCCTGTAGGGGATCATCTGACGATTGATATCACACTGCCTAATTATGACAATATCCATACGGAAATCGAACTGTTGGATGTGGCAGGTCGGCGCGTGTATCGGGCAAGATTGTCCCCTTTTACATCAATTCATTCGGTTCTATTGTCTAATTTTGCGAATGGGCTGTATTTCGTTTGTTTGATGGTGGACGGTTCTCCTGTGCTTACCAGAAAATTCACAATTTTGCATTGAAAACATTATTCCAATCCTATTTTTGTAAGATTTTCCCGCAAATTTTGCGGATTGCTTCGCAGATTTTCGCAGATGGAAGTTCTTTCCAAAAAAATCCGCGAAAATCTGCGAAGCAATCCGCGAACTTTGCGGGAAAATCTTACAACGATTGTCTCGCCCGCAAATAATGGTGATTTGGGTCAAAAGCCGAAACTATATTTGGATTGGGTGCATCCGATTCGACCACACCATCTCGCAAACGAATAATTCGATGTGCATGTTCTGCAATATCGGGTTCGTGGGTGACGAGAATAACCGTATTGCCCGCTTTGTGGATGGTCTCAAAAATGCCCATAATTTCAATACTCGTTTTCGTATCCAAATTACCCGTCGGTTCGTCGGCTAAAATAATCGCAGGGTCATTCACCAAAGCCCGCGCTATCGCAACCCGTTGACGCTGTCCGCCCGATAATTCATTGGGTTTGTGCTGCATGCGCTCGCCTAAACCAACGGATTCTAATGCTTTTGTGGCTTTTTCGACGCGCTGTGCACGATTCATGCCCGCATAAATCAACGGCAAAGCCACATTATCCAACGAGCTGAGGCGCGGCAATAAATTAAAAGTTTGAAAAACAAACCCAATTTCTTTATTGCGGACTTCGGCAAGTTCGGCATCTTCCATCGTGCTGACGTTGGTGCCATTGAGAATGTACGCGCCATCCGACGGGCTATCCAAACAGCCTAA
>JBDKKX010000318.1:0-6694 GCA_039795795.1 Bacteroidota bacterium
ATACGAATTAGACCGTAATTTGGATGAAACGGGCTTTTTTACGCAGAAAACGGCTTCTTTCCATGATAAACAAAAAGCACATCTTCAGTTTTGGAACAAATATGAGCGTCCGCCCAAACCCGAATATTGGGATTACATCGTGCAACGCCGCGATTTGCTCGTGCCGCAAGACGTGCGTGAACGAAAAGGCAGTTTTTTTACGCCGCAAATTTGGGTGGAGCTGTCGCAAAAATATTTGACCGACGTACTTGGCGAAGATTGGCAAGATGAATATTATATTTGGGATTGCGCGGCAGGGACGGGGAATTTATTGGCGGGTTTGGTCAATAAATATCGCATTTATGCTTCGACGCTTGACCGTCAAGATGTGGATGTCCTCAAAGACCGCATTAAAAATGGGGCGAATTTGGTGGAAAACCATGTTTTTCAATTTGATTTTTTGAATGATGACTTTGATAAATTGCCGAAATCGTTGCAAAATATCCTTAATGACCCCGAAAAAAGGAAAAAATTAGTGATTTACATCAATCCGCCGTATGCGGAAGCCGATAATCGTAAAGGAGAAGGAAGAACAGGAGTCGCTACGTCCGCTATTCATAATAAATATTCCAAAATAATGGGATATACAAAACGAGAAATTTATATACAGTTTCTTACCAGAATTTATCAAGAAATAAATGGTTGTATAATTGCAGAGTTTTCAAAGTTGAAAAACCTGCAAGCACCAAAATTCATAGCGTTCCGCGCCTTTTTCAAACCGAAATTAGAAAAATGTTTCATCGTACCCGCAAAAACTTTTGATAACGTAACAGGAGACTTTCCAATTGGTTTTAAAATTTGGAACACCGCTAAAAAAGCAGATTTTGAACATATTTTAACAGATGTGTATAATGATAAAGGCGAATATTTAGGTACAAAAAATTTATGGGCTTATGATCATGTTAAATTTATAAATGATTGGGTAAAAACATATCGGTATTCAAAATCAACTTCAATTGCCACCATTATTGGAGTAGGGAGCGATTTCCAAAATCAAAGATTGGTTCGCATAGACCGACCGAATATGAAAGTGCCTGCCGATAATCATAATTGGCAAATCACAAAAGATAATTTAATCGAATCTTTTATTTATTTCGCTGTTCGCAAATGTATCGCCGCAACTTGGCTCAACGACCGTGACCAATTTTTATATCCGAACGACGGTTGGCAAACCGATTTGGAATTTCAAAATGATTGTTTGACTTATACGTTATTTTCTAATAACATTCAATCGAAATATGGCACGAATCATTGGATTCCGTTCACGGAAACGGAAGTCAACGCGCCTAAAGCCTTTGAAAGTACGTTTATGACCGATTTTATAAAAGGCAAAATCCAAAAAGAAGTTCCCCGCGACATCTTTGACAAGCCGTCGTCCACGAAAAAACAACCTTTAATCTTTTCCACCGAAGCGCAATCTGTCTTTTCAGCAGGTAAAAACTTGTGGACATATTATCTACAACAACCAAATTGCAATGTCAATGCGTCGTTGTACGACATTCGCGAACATTTTCAAGGCAGAAACGACGCAGGCAAAATGAATAACCGCAGTGAAGATGCAGATTATACGAAATGTATTAAAGCCTTACGAGAACAATTGCAAGTTTTAGAAACGAAATTGCAACCCAAAGTGTATGAATATGGGTTTTTGAAAGCATAGACTTGGATTTTTGCTAAAAAATGGTTTATCTTTGTACTTAAAATTATTTACAATGGTACTCAATTTCATTTATAATCAATCGGGACAACCCGAATATGCCGTCGTCCCGATTCAAATTTGGGAAATGCTGAAACAGCATTTGAATCAACCGATGCAGGTCATCCCACCTGCGTCGGTCAAGGCTGTGCCTTTTGACCCGACGCTGTATGAAGGCATGATTCGCTATAAAAATTTAGACATCGAAATCGAATTACAAAAAATGCGCTCAGAATGGACAATCAATATCTAATTGACACCAATATTATTATCTATTATTTGGATAACCAAATTCCACAAAACCATTTGGAACAAGTTCGGAATATATTTCGGACTTCTTTCAACATTTCAACCATTACTAAAATAGAAATTTTAGGTTGGAATCGGTTGACAGAAAGTGAAAAAAATCGTTTAGAAGGTTTTTTAAGTGCTGCACAAATTTTTTATATCGGCGAAGCCGTCGAACAAAAAGCAATTGAAATCAAGCAATCAAAAAAAATTGCGACTCCCGATGCGGTCATCGCTGCAACAGCATTGGTTTATAACCTAACCATTGTCACTCGAAACCAAAAAGATATGGAAAAGGTGGAGGGACTACAAATTTTTAATCCATTCAAATAAAATGGATTAAAGTTGCAGAAACAATTACAAGTTTTAGAAACGAAATTGCAACCCAAAGTGTATGAATATGGTTTTTTGAAAGCGCAAAATAAGGCAGTTCGGAAAAATTTAATTCAATAAATAATTGAAAATCAGCGAATTACCTTGCATCCTGTTTCAAACTGGACGCAAGGTTTGCACGTTTAATGGATTAACAATTTCTTAAAAAACTTGATTTGAATGAAAAATTTGTTTGTGTTTTCACTTTTAGTAAGTTTCTTGCTGCTTTCAACCTTGAACGGATTCAGCCAAAAACAGGTGGATTGGAAAAAAATACACGTTTTAGTCTATACTAAAAATGGTAAAGGCTATGTGCATGACAATATTCCCAATGCTGTGGCGTGTATCCAAAAATTAGGGAAGCAATACGGGTTTGCGGTAACGGTTTCGGACACGGCTGCTGTATTTACCCGCGAAAATATGGAAAAATGGAACTGCCTTATTTTCACCAGCACGAATAATGATGTGTTTGAAAATGATACGCAACGATTAGTCTTTCGACATTATATAGAATCGGGCGGCGGTTTGGTGGGAATTCATTCGATTGTGGGCACCGAACGGAATTGGACATGGTTTAAACAACTCATTGGAGGCACTTTTGCATGGCATCCGTCTTTTCAAAAGTATGCTATTAAAGTTTTGGATAAGACGCATCCTTCGGTCAAAGGTTTGCCGACGACTTGGGAACGCAGCGATGAGTGTTATTTTAATAAAGAATTATATCCCAGTACGCAGGTGTTTTTGGCGCACTATCTGCCCTCCCTCCAACCCAAAGACCGCAAAGAAGCCGAGTTAATCCAGCAACATAAAGGCTCGTTTGGCGATTATTACCCTGCGGCATGGCATCATGCTTATGACGGCGGTTTGGCATGGATTACGGCATTGGGGCATGACAAAGCGCATTATGAAGACCCAATTTTTGTGCAACACCTGTTTCAAGGCATTGAATATGTGGTTCGGCGAACCTCGAAAAGAGATTGGAAACAGGCTTACGCGCCGCATCGGGATAGTCCGTTGAAAGAGTGATTTTATTCCTTGTCTGCTTGTTCTTGCTTGCGTTTAGCGCGAAATTCTAAGACTTGCCACCGTTTCAAGGTTGGCAAACGCGGACCTTCAAGTACTAATGCGTTTTCAAGTTGCGCAATTAATTTTTCAATTGCCAAAGCATGATTATCGAATTGGGAGCGCGATGTTTGGTCAACCGCCGACAAAATCCCGTTTTTAGAAAGTTGATTTTTGAGTTTTTTCAAAATCAACTCCTTTTCAGTTTCGGTAAAAGCCTCTGATGCGTTTACATCCAACATTACTTCGACTTTAGTTTCGACTTTATTGACGTTTTGTCCTCCTTTGCCGCTACTGCGCGAGGTGCGAAACGTCAATTCTTTTTTGAGGATTTCAATATCCATATTTATAAGACTTTTTTATTCAAACGCAAATATACGCAATATTTTTGAAGGAAGGAAATGCTTTTTTGGTAAAGGAACGATTATTACAAATGGCAAACAATGAATTGTATAAATTATTGATTATCTGTCTTTTATACAATTCATTATGCACCATTTAGCAGCGTTTAACCTTCAAAATGAAGTGAAATCGTAAACATCCTGGATAATAATTTTTCCAAAACGCTTGATTCATTAAATCCTTGTTTGTAAATCAAAATGTTGCCTAAGCCGTGAGACATTTTGAATTCGGGCGAAAAGATAAAGTACGGGAAGAACATTTGGACACCTGCACCATATTCTATGGCAAAATCGGTCGGCGAAATTTTAACTAAATCTGTCGCCTGCCGCGTCCGCGAACGACTTTGAATGTCATAAGAATATTTCAAACCTGCCAAGACAAATAAGCGTTTATCTTGATACGGCGCGGATTTATACCGTACTTGAAAGGGCAATTCTACAAAAACAGATTCAATTTTCTTCAAATAATTCACGCGTCCGCGCCGAGAAGGGTCGTATTCCAACGTCCGTTCCGCAAACGCAAAACCGGGTAAAAATCGAATATCAAAATTTTCACCGATTTTTAAATTGCTAATAATTTGCAGGTTGAATCCAGGACCCGTGACCGATTCAACGCCCGCAATCGAATCATTATTAAGGTTAAAATTCTTGCCGCGAAAAACGCGATAATCCGACGAATTATAACCCAGCGTAATACCGAAATAATACGGCTTGTTTTGAAAATCCAAATAATTGTAATTGCCGCGTGTACTCTGCCCCAAAACAGGGGAAACGGTTAATAACAATACAATTACAGCTCGGGATACGGTTTTCAGCGTTTGAAGCCCGTATAGACGGAGCAAATTCCGAAGGTCAGTTGTTTGCATCGAGTTGACTTGAAGCCTGATTTCTCCAATATTTTTAGAAAATCGTTGCCCGCAGGGAACACTTGCACCGATTCAAAGAGATAGTGGTAAGCTCTTGGGTCGTTGGAAGTGAGTCTGCCGATAACGGGGAGGACGTATTTGAAGTACGCTTGAAACAAGGTTCCAAACACGAAACCTGTTGGTTTTGAAAATTCGAGGACGACGATTTTGCCTTCTGGACGCAAAACACGTCCAATTTCGGATAAACCGCGTTCCAAATTTTCAAAATTGCGCACTCCGTAAGCAACGGTCACAGCATCAAAAATATTGTTTTCAAAAGGTAATTTTTCCGAATCGCCTTGTATTAACTCGATGCGGTCGGATAATCCTTTTTGAGCCACTTTTTGTCTTCCAATGTTCAACATTTCAGCAGAAATGTCAATACCTATGATTTGTAAATCCTTGTTATTTAATTGTTTAATGGTCTGAAGCGCGACATCTGCCGTCCCTGTCGCCACATCCAAAACCCGTTTTGGCGGCGCGATAGATTCCAATTCTCGAATCATGGTTTTACGCCAAACCGTGTCAATGCCCGCCGAAAGAAAGCGATTTAAAAAATCGTATTTATGAGCGATGTTGTCAAACATGGCAGCGACTTGTTGTTTTTTGCTGCCAGTCGGGTCGTAAGGTTTAACGATTTCCATTTTTCTGCAATGATAAATGATGAATGATAAATGATGAATGATGAATGATAAATTATTCATCATTTATCATTCATCATTCATCATTCCTTAATGTTCGTGACCGATGATGCGGGATTGGTCTGGAATCAGCACTTCAATCTCAGCATTATTATCCAATAAAACGCATTGACAGCCCAACCGAGACTCAATACGCGGATTGATGGCGCGGTCAATAAAATTTTCTTCTTTTTCGCTGATTTCTTCCAAATAATCTTCGCCATTTTGGATATAAACGTGACAAGTGCTGCATGCACACACGCCTCCGCAATTGTGATTCAAGTGCACATCGTTTTCCTCGGCGACTTCTAAGATAGAATAGCCTTCTTGCGCTTGCACCGTTTTGGGAGCGATACTCTTGTTTTCAAACGTAAATCGAATCGTAGCCATAGTTGCTTTAAAAAAATAAATGAATAGGGCGCAAAAGTACTTCTTTCGCGCCATACTATAACAAAATCAAGGCAAGGATGTTTTCCTTATCCTTATTTTAAAATCTCTTTCACCGCGTCAAAAGGAACAAATATCCGAATTTCGCCCTGCGCAAAGGAAGCGATTTCATAAGGTGTGTAATTAAATAGAACGCCTTTCGGAGTCAAACAAAAATTATCATTAGGCATAATTTCGTTATCAAACAAAGTGCCTTCCAAGGATTCATCGGCTTTCATAGCGCGTTGTTTCCGAAAGGCATTTTCCAACGCTTTCCCCAATATTCTTTCATAATTCGGTCTAAAAACATCCGTTAAACGCAAAACTTGTTCTTTTTTAAGGTCATAAGTCTTCAAACCTGTCCCATAATTGCCATGCGCGCCGCCCGAATAACCATTCCAATAATAACCAACGCTTAATTTATCGCCTTCATTCATCAATATTTGCATATTGTACGCTTGCGTGTAATTCAATGAAATGATTTCGTTACTATCTTTGCCACTATTGAGTTTTTTGATTTCGTTCGCATATTCTGAAAAATACTCATCTCTACGCGCTTTTAAAAAAGAATCAGGGGTAGGCAATTGAGGTGCAATCAATTGGCGCATTTTTGAATGCGCTTCGGAACTATTTTTAAGGTGTTCAAAGACTTTTTGCTTCAAAAAAAACGCGCCTACGCCAGAATCCCGCGGCATCAAAACCGACATTTCAAACATTGCCGCAGGATTGCCTTGCAAATTTTTATTTACCGTTTTGGCAAGCAACGAATCCAATTTCACATGATAATCTAAGGCACAAACTCCTGTTGGATATTTTTCTGTCCAT
>JBDKKX010000319.1:0-6680 GCA_039795795.1 Bacteroidota bacterium
CCTATTGATTTTTAAGGGATTAAAAAACGATGTGTCCTATGTCGCTATGTGTTCCAAAAAATCTATGTATCCTATGTCCCTATGTGTTCCAAAAAATCTATGTATCCTATGTCCCTATGTGTTCCAAAAAATCTATGTATCCTATGTCCCTATGTGTTCCAAAAAAAATGAAACATCCATCCTTCCCTCCTATCACAACTTATTTAATGTACAATGTAGTAAGGTTTCCAAAACTTATACCTATCTTTGCGCCTCAAAAAAAATCATCCTATTATTGTGAAAAACGGTATAAAAGTTTTCGCGCCCGCTTCGATTGGGAATATCGGGGTTGGATTTGATATTTTGGGTTGCGCGCTCGAAAAACCGGGCGATGAAATCGTTGCGGCACTCACGGATGCCCACGAAGGATTGCGCATCACCCGCATTACAGGCGGTCATTTGCCTCTCGAACCAGAAAAAAATACAGCTGGTTATGCCGCTTTGAAATTATTGGAACATTTAGGCGAATCGAGGCGCGGGATTGATATGGTGATTCATAAAAAAATGCCTTTTGGAAGTGGATTAGGGTCTTCGGCGGCGAGTGCGGCGGGGGCGGTTTTGGTGGTCAATGAGTTATTGAAAAATCCATTGTCCAAACGGGAATTATTGCCGTTTGCGGTTATGGGCGAGAGCATTGCGAGTGGCGCGATGCACGCGGATAATGTTGCGCCTTCCTTATTGGGCGGGATTATTTTAGCGCGGAGCAGTTCGGAAGTCCACCGTTTACATACGCCAAAAGGTTTATATGCGACGGTGATTTATCCTAAAATCAATATTTTGACCAAAGATGCGCGCAATATGTTGTCGCCGACGGTCGAATTGAAACAATTGGTGCAACAAACGTCGAATTTGGCAGGATTTATAGTAGGTTTATATAATACCGATTTTGATTTGATACGGCGTTCGCTCCACGATGTGGTCATTGAGCCGCAACGGGCGAAATTAATTCCGCATTTTTACGAAGTGCAAGAAGCCGTTTTGAAACTTTCGGGCGTTTTGGGTTGTAGTATTTCGGGTTCGGGACCGTCGATTTTTGCGTTGAGCCAAAACACGTTGGCAGCAGAAGAGGCAGGAATTGTGATGAAACGTATTTTTGACTCAAATAAGATTGAAAATCAATTATTTATATCACCTATCAATTCGGAAGGTGCGATTTTACTGTAATACAATGATGAATGATGAATGATAAATGATGAATGATAAATGATAAATGATGAATGATAAATTCATCATTTATCATTTATCATTCATCATTTATCATTCATCATTCATTATTCATCATTCGTTGTTTTTATTATGAAGCTAATTTCAGAGAATATCATTGATTTAGTTGCCGAAAAATTGGACGAAGGCTCAGACGCGGCTTATGAAAAAGCGTGCGAAGATTTTTCTAAGCAACAACCTGCGGTTTTCAGCTATCTTTTTTCGGAGGATATCGCCTTGTTGACCGAAGACGAACGCGAATATTTATTGTATTTGGCGTTGATTATTTGGAAATCGGTGGTGAAAGCCGTGAAAAAAGTGCCTGTTGTGACCGCTTTGCGCATTGACCAAGCGGAAGAAGACAATTGGGCATTATTAGAGCCTGTGAAAAGCAATCGTTTTACCGATAAAGCGGATGTCTTTTTCAAAAATTATCCACAAGAAGATTTATTGGCATTCGTGGAAGACATGTTGACCGATGACGAAAACTCAGAAGTGACGAAAGAAGGTCGAGAACCGATGTTTGTGGCGTTGAAAACCGTTATTGATGTATTTTGTGTTTGAAAACGGTGGCAGTTGGATGCCTTTCACCGCTTGAAAAGAGGTGCTCACCTATAATAGGTGAAGCACCTCTTTTCAAGCGGTCATCACCTATCTACAACTGGGGGATGACCGCTTTACAATAATGCCGTTTTCACGCAACTACAAAACCCTATCCATTACCCACAGCATAAAATCTCGTAGAAATGCTCGTTTGGCAACTCCAATCCGACCCGTACCGCCCCAAAATCCCGTAGGGATGGTACTTTGGTAGCGGTTTTGTTACCAAAGAAGCATCTCTACGAGATTTTATGCTGTGGGTAATGGATAGGCTTTTTCCAAAAAAAAATTCCTGCAAATCAATTGGCTTTCAATAATTGTTTGATTTTGTCCACATCGGCTTATCTTGCTTTGGGTTATTTTGTCAAGGTTAAAATTTTATAATCTTCCATACTTTGTACCATAATCCGATTATTACTCCATGCACCTTTAAACCAATATTTTTCAAAATGATCATCGAAGGCAGATATCATCCTAATTTTTAAAAAACCATCTTCTACTATCCATGAAGCAAAAAACTGCTTGCCTGCTGAAAAAATGACTAAGGTTTGTGTGCCTGTATCTACCTTGTCATTAAAAAATTCATAAGTATCTCCATTGGAGCACTTCCATTTCCCAATTAGCAAAGAGGGATTGGGCATTGTAAGTTTAGCATTTATAGCAAAGGCTAATTCTATAGAAGTACAACCTCTTTGATGACAATATTCACATCTTCTTTTCCCATTGCCACAGGAAAGAAGCGAGCAATATCCAATACTTACGCCGCCGCCTCGACCATTGCAGGAAGAGCAAGTTGTCTCACCCGTATTCAAGCAACCGCCACATAAATAAAAATGACTGGTACTATTTTCTTTGCTTGTTGTGCTTTTTGTTTTTGGGGTTTGTACGACCTTTGGCGGATTTGTAGTCGATTTAGTGCTTTTATTTTCAGCATTGCTCCATTCCTCAAAGTCATTTTCTACCCTATAAGCTGTATAATCCCCTTGACGCGCTATATAGTACTCCATATAGTCTTTCGTCAAATAGGTTATAACCGAATAGTATAATTTTTTATCATTTTCATCATGGAAACAGCATTCGTCACCGTCTAAATGCCAATAAGTATAGGTATCCCAACCATCTCCATAACTATGAGCCTTATGATTCGCCGATAAAGTGAAGTAAAAGATTTCTCCTGTGGCTATTTTCTGGGCTTTCCAAGTACCTATGAGCTTTTTTGCTGTAACACAGCTATTGCATTGTGCTGCTAACTGCGAAAAAGAGAGGGTTAACAGAAAAAGCATTTGGCTGATTTTATTTTTCATGTTTTAGCTTTTAAGAATTGTTTTTAAATATTTTACTTTGTTTTCAGGATGTATCGTATGATTATAGCATCTGTTACGGGTTTATTCATTATAAGTGCTTGGACAAATTAAAATGATACGAACTAAAATGATTTAAAATATTGATTATTAAATAGTTATAACTTGACGCAAGTTTGCAACTTGCGTCAAGTTGTACGTTTAATTTTGTCTAATGACTTAATTTACAAAAAAGTGAGTCACCTCATAATTGGTCGCCAAAGTTTACTAAAGAAAAGAGGAATTAAGGATGTATTCTTTGGATTCTATTGGGATTTTGGAATGTTCCGACTATCGTTAAACCAGCTATTGCTTCGGATTTCTTCGCCTATCTTTGTAAACATTTCTGTAAATTGTGTAAATTTTCACAAAGAGAATTCATATTACAATCTGTCCAAGAACTTATGTACACAGCACAGGGGTCACGACCGCCCCTACGATTTTTCGTTATTCCGTTTAGGATAAGTATGCAAAGGTAAGAAGGTCTTTTTTGTCCTTTACAGTCATCCCGAATTTTCAACTGAAAATTCGGGATGACTCCTGTTTTACGCCATAATCATCTCAATATGCAAAATCCCATCTTCTAAATACGTTTCGCCATCGGTTTTGAAACCAAAACTTTCATAAAACGCTATCAAATAACATTGTGCCCCTATCCGAATCGGTTGATTGGGGCATAATGCACGAATTTGTTTCAAACTTTGCGTCATCAAAGCGCGTCCCGCGCCTGTTTTGCGGACTTTTGGATGCGTCACGACGCGCCCGATGCTTATTTCTGTTTCATAAGCAACGCCTTGGGGCAATAATCGAGTATAGGCGACCAATTCCTTAGAATCCGCATCTCGCCCCATCAAATGCCAAGAGGCTAAATCTTTGCCATCCACATCCAAATACGGGCAATTTTGTTCGACCACGAAAACGATTTGACGAATATACATGATTTCGTACAACTCATTGACAGTCAATTCATTAAAAAGTTTATAAGACCAAATCATTTGTTAAAAATTAGGCATCTATTCCCGATGCAGCGATAAATTTTTTTCGCCACGAAGTTACAAAAAAGAACTGTTATCCTTTACGTTAAAAAATTGCGTCAATTTGGAAAATTGACGCAATTTGGAGTGGAAAATGAAACGAACGAGCCTTATTTTTTCTTTTTAACAACCTCTAAGATGTTCAAAACAGGGGGATTGAAATAATGTTTCCAACCTTTATACACGCAATAAGTCGCAAGCGCGAAGCCAATACACACAATGCCGCCAGAACCCACAATTTCAAGCAAAAGTTGGAAGGTCTGCGTACTTTTGGAAAGGTTTTCGGGCGGAATATATTCCCCAGAAGTCATTTTCATCGCTTCCGTATAGGCAAATGCCGTCAAAAGCAGGATAATCCCCATCGGAATCCAGTAACTCATCGTGGATTCCAAAGAAGATACTTTTTGTTCTTTTTTGACAAATCCTTTTTCCTTTTGGAAAAATTGGTAAAAAGCCTGTTGGTCTCCCAGTTTTTGAAAGGCAATTTGCCTTATGGCGGTTCCCCCCAAGCTCGTTTGGTATCGAATTGTGACCACATCCGACCCTACCACTTGAGTAATGTTTTGAATCATCTCGAAAGGAATATCTGTGTTAGCCTTTGAAGCCAGCCATTGACTCCAATTTTTATTAGAATCGGCTGCGTTTGAGTCGGATTGTCGGGACAATCGGATGGCATTATCGACTAATACAAGGCTATTCATTTTTTCGCCTTTTAGATTTAGCACCTGATTTTTAACAGTCATAAGTATTTGATTTTTAAGAATTTACATCGGAGTAAGTTGGAGTTCGTTTTTTTTTGAAAATTACGCCAAGCTACAAACATTTCTAAAATAATGCAAGTGTTTATGCATTATTTTTTTCACGATGCTTAAAAATCATAAAAAAGGTGGCTATCTCAATATTTTATAAATGAAATCGTTTGTTGCCTTATTTTTGCAATGTACCAACCAACTGGTAATGAGGAGACATCCACTTGTTTTGCATTTGCAGTCAACACTTTTTGTCCTAACGCATTATAAATATTCAATGAATAATTATCTAAATGATTCATTATATTCAATTGATTTTCAACAGGATTAGGATATATTTTAATTGGAATATCTTCAAAAACGCTTTCTGTCGGAACGCTGCCATCTGTATTGTAAAGCGAATTAAAAAAGGCGAATCCGCCGCGCAAATTCCCAACAACCATCTCTAATTTGCCATCGCCATTCCAATCGTAAAAAAGAGGATGTACTTGAAAACCTTGTTCGGTCTGCCCCAAATCAAGGTTCGAGACAACGTAATTGCCGACCAATGGCGTAATAATATTTTGATATGCCTTTATTTTACCCAATTCTGTTCCGCAAACCAATTTAAAATGGTTGCCAAAATCCATGAAAAAAGGCGCGGCAAAACCTGTCGGTTGTCCGTCTCGAACATCTACGCCGCCTAATTGCGCAATCGTTGCAATCGAATTGAAATTGGGTTGCCCGCGAGTGCCGATGTTTTTGAAAAAACGAATCGCCCCATTTCGACCGCCTGCAATCAGATCGGTCAAGCCATCTCGGTCTAAATCAATGAGTTGTGGCGTACAATCTGCATAACATTCCATGTTTTTGTAATACGCAATTGGATTTGCCATTTGCAAAGGTTGTCCTGCGCCACCCTTGTTTTCCACATAATACAAACCGCCATCATTGCTACCCACGATTAAATCCATATCGCCATCTTGGTCTAAATCGCCAAAAGTAGGCGCAAAATTAAAAACATCTATATTGCTTAAATTATTGAAATTCAACCAATTATCATCCATTAATTGAAATTGAGGTGCGGAACGTGTGCCAATATTTTTGAATAAGTATAACCTTGAATCTTTCCCACCGTCCGTTTGAAAACGACCATAATTGCCAACGACCAAATCCATCAATCCATCTGCATTATAATCGACGAACGCGGGGTGCGCGCCCGTTCCTAAATCGACCATTCCATCTATTAAAAAGTTTTTGGTTTTTAACTCAAATTGTGTTAAATCATTGGTGCTTATATTTTTATACCACCAAGCGCAATTGTAATTTTCAACAAAATTCATGGCATTTGGCGACACAATGAGGTCTTTTTTGCCGTCAAAATCGACATCTGCGAGATACGCGGCGGGAAAACGAGGCAAATTTAATGGATGAAGCGCGTTTGGGAAATCAACATTTTGTGTTGTAATAACGGCAGTTTTGGCAGAACCCCCGTTTGTCAATAAGTTCAAATGGTCAAAAGAGACGCTGCCGAGCAACATTTCTTTATCGCCGTCACCGTCCACATCCAACGGACAGAGGGACGCGCCAGGATGAAAAGTTGGATGTCGAGTTGCCTCGTTGCTGAAATTGCGTGCACACGAATCGCTGTTACCCAATTTGACGGTTAAACTTGCCCCATTATCGTAAAAACGTCCCCAACAATTGTCTTTTTGTTCAAAAATAAGGCTGTCGCG
>JBDKKX010000320.1:0-6670 GCA_039795795.1 Bacteroidota bacterium
AATGAATGAATGAATGAATGAATGAATGAATGAATGAATGAATGAATGAATGAATGAATGAATGAATGAATGAATGAATGAATGAATGAACATTCAAATTAAGAATGTAAGCCATATTATAATAACGTTTTGATTAAAAAATAAGGGTTGCTATTATGTTTATTTCACGGCACAAATGTAGGAAAGGTTTTCAAAAAAAACAAACCTTTTACAGATAAAAATTGATTTTTTATAAAAAAAGTGCTGCAAGTTGCGAACTTGCAGCACTTTTGTCCTTCCGTACTTTGTCATTCCGTAGTACTCAAGCGCGAGCGCAAACATCATCCGAAAGAACTAAATTTATAAATCATTGATTTTCAATCGAAAAAATTTAGTTATATAGGAGGAACGTTATAATTCATTCTCATCGCCCACAAATTCTTCTTCATAATCCATATCCAAATCATCCAATAAACCTTTGGCTTTATTGGCTTCATAGATAGATTTGGTCGTTACAAACAAGTTTTTGTATTCGCGCAAGCCTGTTCCCGCAGGAATCCGCTTGCCGACGATGACGTTTTCTTTCAATCCCGCCAAGCCATCTTTTTTCGCTGCAATTGCGGCTGTACTCAATACTTTGGTCGTCTCTTGGAACGATGCGGCTGAAATCCAGCTTTCCGTACCCAAAGACGATTTCGTGATACCGAGTAATAACGGCATCGAGGTTGCTGCGACTGCGTCTCTAAATTCGACTTGTTTTTTGTCATTCCGCTTCAAAAACGAGTTTTCTTCGCGCAATTGACGCAAGGTGACTAATTGTCCCGCTTTCAAACGGTTGGAATCGCCCGCGTCGATGATGAACTTTTTGTCGTAAATATTGTCGTTTTGCTCGCTAAATTCGTATTTTTCTACGGCTTCTCCTTCCAAAAACGTCGTATCGCCCGGATCCACAATTTCCAAACGACGCATCATTTGGCGAACGATGACTTCAATATGTTTGTCATTAATCGCAATCCCTTGCGAACGGTAAACTTCTTGAACCCCATTCACTAAGTGCGTTTGCACCGCAAAAGGTCCTTTAATCGCCAAAATATCTCTCGGCGCAGTCGCTCCATCCGACAACGGCGTGCCCGCACGAACAAAATCGCCATCTTGTACTAAGATATATTTGCTCAAACCAATCAAATATTTGCGTTCTTGACCATCTTTCGTCCGAATGGAGATTTCACGATTGCCGCGTTTCACTTTTCCGAGTTCTACGATGCCGTCAATTTCGGCAACGACTGCTGGATTCGATGGATTCCGTGCTTCAAACAATTCAGTTACACGCGGCAAACCACCCGTAATATCCTGAATCTTGCCTAATTTTCTTGGAATCTTCACAATCCGTTGTCCCGACTTGATTTTCTGACCGTCATTTACCGAAATGTGCGAACCCACAGGTAAGGTGTACGAACGCATATCTTCGCCCGCTTCATTCACAATTTTGATAATTGGAATTTTACGACGATTTTTAGATTCGATAATCAACTTTTCTGCAAATCCCGTCGCTTCATCTCTATCTTCCCGATACGTTACGCCTTCCTCTACGTCCACGAATAAGATTTTTCCCGGATATTCCGAAACGATGACCGCGTTAAATGGATCCCATTCACAAATCTTGTCATTCCGTTTGATTTCCTGTCCATCTTTCACATATATCGTAGAACCATATTGTATATTATTGGTTGCCAATACTTTACCTGTTTTGGGCTCCACAATTCTCAATTCCCCAATCCGCGAAATGACCACATCACTGCGTTTGCCATCGTCGTCCGTAAACGGAACAGTCAAAATTTCGTCAAACTCGATTTTACCTGCAATTTTCGCAATCAATTCCGAATCTTGTTTGGATGTAATCGCCGTACCCCCCGTGTGGAACGTCCGTAATGTCAACTGCGTACCTGGCTCCCCGATAGATTGCGCTGCGATGATACCGACGGCATCTCCTTTTTCTGCAATCCGTCCTGTTGCCAAATTCTTGCCGTAACATTTTGTACAAATCCCGCGTTTGGTCTCACATGTTAAAACAGAACGAACTGTAACTGCTTCAATGCCAGCCTTTTCGATGCGGGCTGCGGTGTCATCATCAATGTATTCCGCCGCCGTGACTAAAAGTCTTTCCGTTTCTGGATTATAGACATCGTGCAAACTGAATCGTCCCCGAATCCGTCCAAATAAGGGTTCAATCACTTTATCGCCTTCTTTGAAAGCCGTCATTTCAATCCCGCGCAAAGTATCACAATCTTCTTCACGGATGACCACATCTTGTGATACGTCCACCAAACGACGGGTCAAATAACCTGCATCCGCCGTTTTCAAAGCCGTATCCGCAAGACCTTTCCGCGCACCGTGCGTCGAGATAAAGTATTCCAATACCGACAAACCGTCTAAGAAGTTTGCCAAAATCGGGTTTTCAATAATCGCACCGCCTGTATCACCCGATTTTCTCGGTTTCGCCATCAAACCCCGAAGTCCGCACAACTGTTTAATTTGTTGCTTAGAACCCCGCGCCCCAGAGTCCAACATCATAAACACGGAGTTGAAACCTTGTTTATGCGTCGAAAGCTCCTTCAACAAAGCATCTGTCACCCGATTATCCGCAAACGTCCAACGGTCAATGACTTGGTTATACCGTTCATTGTTCGTAATCAGACCCATATTATAATTGTCCCAAACTTCATCCACTTCGACTTGCGCCATATTCAAGGTTTCTTCCTTGATACTCGGCGTAATCAAATCGCCCAACGTAAACGATAAACCGCCTTTGAACGACCAATAAAAGCCCATTTCTTTGATTTCGTCCAAGAAACCCGCCGTATCATGGAAATTCGTCCGTTTGATAACGTCGTTGATGACAATTTTCAAGTTCTTCTTCGTCAACAAAATGTTGATAAATGGAACTCTCGATGGCACCGCTTCGTTGAAAATCACCCGTCCAACCGTCGTATCCATCAACCGATGCACAAAACGACCCGATTTAGGCTCTTCTTGCTTCACGCGGCATTGGATACAAGCGTGTAAATCAATTTTTTGTTCGTTATAAGCGATAATCACCTCTTCCGCAGAGTAAAAACGGCTGCCTTCACCGCGCACTTTGATTTCTGGAGTCGATTTCCGTTCTTTTGTCAGGTAGTACAAACCCAAAACCATGTCTTGAGACGGCAACGTAACTGGCGAACCATCTTGCGGATTCAAAATGTTATGCGATGCCAACATCAAAATCTGCGCTTCCAAAATCGCCGCATGACTCAAAGGTACGTGAACCGCCATTTGGTCCCCATCAAAATCGGCATTGAACGCGCCGCAAACCAAGGGATGCAATTGAATCGCCTTGCCCTCAATCAAACGCGGTTGAAACGCTTGAATCGACAAACGGTGTAACGTCGGCGCACGATTCAGCATCACAGGATGCCCTTTCAAAATATTTTCAAGAATCTCCCAAATCACTTGGTCTTTTCTATCCACCAATTTCTTAGCAGATTTGACCGTTTTCACAATCCCGCGCTCAATTAACTTCCGGATAATGAACGGTTTAAACAATTCAGCCGCCATCTGTTTCGGCAGACCGCACTCGTGTAATTTCAACGTCGGTCCCACCACAATCACCGAACGACCCGAATAATCCACCCGTTTTCCCAACAAGTTTTGACGGAACCGCCCTTGTTTTCCTTTCAAAATATCACTCAACGATTTCAAAGCCCGTCCACCTTCCGCTTTCACGGCATTCGATTTCCGCGAATTGTCAAAAAGCGAATCCACCGCTTCTTGCAACATCCGTTTTTCGTTCCGCAAAATCACTTCCGGAGCCTTAATTTCCAATAATCTTTTCAAACGATTGTTGCGAATAATCACCCGACGATATAAATCGTTCAAATCCGAACTCGCAAAACGACCCCCATCTAACGGCACCAAAGGACGCAATTCAGGCGGCACGACAGGCAAATATTGAATCACCGTCCATTCCGGCTTATTTTCCTTGACCTTCATGCCATCACGGAACGCTTCTACGACGCGCAAACGCTTTAAAGCCTCCGATTTCCGTTGCTGAGAACCTTCCGTCGCCGCCGCAGCACGCAACTGATAACTCAACTCGTCCAATTGCAACCGCGATAACATATCTTGTACCGCATCCGCCCCCATTTTCGCCACAAACTTATCGGGATGCAAATCATCCATCGCTTGTTGGTCTTTTGGAAGGCTTTCCAGGATTTCCAAATAATCCTCTTCCGTCAATAAATCATTCTTGTTGATGCCATCCGCTTGTTTCACACCCGCATTGACAACCACATATCTTTCGTAATAAATGATGGATTCCAATTTTTTGGACGACAAGCCCAACATATACCCAATTTTATTCGGCAACGACCGAAAAAACCAAATATGTACAATCGGCACCACCAATTTAATATGTCCCATGCGCTCACGGCGGACTTTCTTTTCCGTCACTTCCACGCCGCAACGGTCACAAACGATGCCTTTGTATCGAATGCGTTTGTACTTACCGCAATAACATTCGTAATCCTTCACAGGTCCGAAAATCCTTTCGCAGAAAAGACCATCTCTTTCGGGCTTGTAGGAACGGTAATTGATGGTCTCAGGTTTGAGGACTTCACCAAAACTCCGTTCCAAGATTTCGTCCGGCGATGCCAGACTGATGGTAATGCTCTCGAAGCTATTATTCGCTCGATTGATGCTAACGGGTGCTTTTTTTAAAGACATTTACCAACTATTTATTTAGTTTGAATTAGGATGAAGGAATTTAAGGCGGTTCCCAACACCTGACAGGTTTTAAAAACCTGTCAGGTGTAAGCGAACCCCAACACCTAACAGGTTTTAAAAACCTGTTAGGTGTAAGCGAACTCCAACACCTAACAGGTTTTAAAAACCTGTTAGGTGTTTTTTATTAAATATTTCACTTCTAATTCGAATAATTATTCAAACTTTACATCTAACGCTAATCCGCGCAACTCATGCACTAATACATTAAACGATTCTGGAATATTCGGCTCAGGCAAATTATCACCTTTCACAATCGCCTCATACGCCTTCGCACGACCCACAATGTCATCCGATTTAATCGTCAATAATTCCTGCAAAATGTTGGACGCACCATACGCTTCCAATGCCCAAACTTCCATCTCCCCAAAACGCTGACCCCCAAATTGCGCTTTACCACCAAGCGGCTGTTGCGTAATCAACGAGTAAGGTCCGATAGACCGCGCATGAAGTTTATCATCCACCATGTGCGACAATTTTAACATATAAATCAAACCAACCGTCGCTTTTTGATGGAAACGGTCGCCCGTTTCCCCATCTTGAAGGTACGTTTGACCCAATTCTGGAAGACCTGCTTTTTGAACCCATTCCGAAATTTCTTCTTTTTTCGCCCCGTCAAAAATCGGCGTTGCGAATTTGACCCCCAATTTTTCACCCGCCCAACCCAGAACGGTTTCAAAAATTTGACCCAAATTCATCCGCGACGGTACACCCAATGGATTCAAAACGATGTCCACTGCCGAACCATCAGGTAAAAACGGCATATCCTCCACCCGCACAATACGGCTAACGATACCCTTATTTCCATGACGACCCGCCAATTTATCCCCTACTTTCAATTTCCGCTTCTTCGCCAAATACACTTTCGCCAATTTCAATACCCCCGCAGGCAATTCATCCCCGATGCTGATATTAAATTTTTCGCGCTTGTAACGACCCACTTCCTCATTCACCTTAATCGAATAATTGTGCAATAACCGCGAAACCAAACTATTAATATGTTTATCATTCGTCCAATTCGCATAATCCGTAATCGCATAATCCAATTCTTTCAAGTAAGACAAGGTATATTTCGTCCCTCTCGGAATCAACGGGTCGCCATAAATCGTTTTCACCCCGTCGCTCGAACGCTCTTTCAACAACGCTTGCATCTTATCCACCAAAATCGTCTTCAACTCATTCAACGCAATCTGATGTTGACTATCTAATTTAATCAACATATCTTCCTCCTTCTGTTTCTGCGTTTTATCCTTCTTCGCCCGCGCAAACAATTGTTTATCAATGATAATCCCTTGTGTGCCGGGAGGCGCTTTCAACGACGCATCTTTCACATCGCCCGCCTTGTCGCCAAAGATTGCCCGTAAAAGTTTCTCTTCAGGAGTCGGATCCGTCTCGCCTTTTGGCGTGATTTTGCCAATCAAAATATCCCCTTCGTTAATCCACGCACCAATCCGCACAATCCCATTTTCATCCAAATCTTTGGTCGCATCCTCACTTACATTCGGAATATCTTGCGTAAGCTCCTCTTCACCCAATTTTGTATCGCGGACATCCAATTCAAAATGCTCAATATGCAACGATGTAAAAATATCTTGTTGCACAATGCGCTCCGAAATCACAATCGCATCTTCAAAGTTATAACCCTTCCAAGGCATGAAAGCCACTTTCAAGTTTTGCCCCAAAGCCAATTCACCCTTGTCCGTCGCATAACCGTCGCATAAAATTTGTCCTTTTACCACACGGTCCGCTTTCCGAACAATCGGTTTCAAATTGATACACGTTTCTTGGTTCGTGCGCAAAAACTTCGTCAATTTATACGTCTTGCGATTGTCCTCGAAAGACACTAATTGGTCTTCTTCCGTCCTGTCATACC
>JBDKKX010000321.1:0-6652 GCA_039795795.1 Bacteroidota bacterium
TTTCAGTAGAGACGCGATTTATCGCGTCTCTACGAATTCACAAACCTTATTTGAGACAGCAGTAGCCCTTTTATTAGGCAATAAACCGAATATGATTTTGTGGTAATCGTTTCGATACCAATTTTTGTTGTGCTTGATAGGCTTTCAAAACCTCATCAAACGTTTGTGTCTCTTTCAAAAACGGAACTACTAAATTCCATGTTGCCACTTTATCCAAATCAAAACACCAAAACAGATTCATTAAAGGATTAATCCACAAAAGACTATCGTATGTTTTCGGAATCAAATGTACATTACCGTACTCGCCCCGCGCCGCCGTAATCACAGACGAATTCACCACACTTGTCCCCACCGCATCTTTATGATTTTGCGCAAAAAGCACCGATTTTTCATAAAAATCATAACAATCCATGCCTTGGAAAAGCGCGCAGGAACCCAAAAATGCTTTAATTTTAGTCAAAGCCGCGATGTTTTCTAAAATATCGCCATAGAAAATATCCCGTTCCGTCCCAAAACCTAAACAAATTAAATATTTATCCACCTTTTTCAAAGCATGTACGGCTGCAATAGATAATATATCTTCTATAAGTGTACCTTGTTGATTTTCATCGCCTTTGATAAGACTATCCACACCGCCATCTATTAAAACGACGGTATCAATCTCATATTTTTGAATCAATTGTTGATAACTTTTCAACATCGGCTGTACACCCGTGCGTTGAAAACACCAAATTGCAGGTTTATCGGAATAATGATGGGCAAGAAATTCCACTAAATGTTGTTCGCAAGCGTTGATAGGTTTTTCGGTTTTCGCAAAAGACAAGCGTTTTAAAAAACCACTATTGGTTTGACCAATGCCGACTAAATTGGGATTAAGTTGTTCGCCTTCCGTGTTTTTAGGCAATTGCGAAGTGGTTAAATTGCCTAAAATGACATTTTTGCCCGCTTTTCGGAGTTCGTAATAAATAGGCATGCCGCAAAAAATATCATAGCCCCCGCCCATGCCGACTAATAAAATATTTTTTGCCGATAAAAGTTTTGTAAAGATTGGTAAATTTAAAATATTCATTGGTTAAGGTGTAATGTGAATAAATAATTCATGGTGTAAGTTGGTTTAAAAGGTCATTCAATGGTTTTTGAAGATTTAAAGCCCCTGCAATTTCATCTACTTTGCTCCAATCGAAAGTTATTTAACGGATTATGACCCGATTCTCGTAACCATACAACTGTGCTCTCTTTTTACGCCCAAAAGTGGCTGCCTCAACTCACTTTTGAGACAGCCACTTAAGTATGTATTAAACCGTCAAAAGTTTTTTCACTGCCGCAGAGATAACAGCACCTTCCGCTTTACCCGCTAATTTTTTATTAGCCGCGCCGATGACTTTACCCATATCTTTGGCGGAAGTCGCACCCACTTCCGTGATTAATGCTTTCAAAAACGCTTCTAATTCATTGGCAGTCAATGCTTTCGGCAAATAATTTTCCAAAATCTCGATTTCCGCCTTTTCTATCGTAGCCAAATCCGCCCGATTTTGTTTTTCATAAATACCCAAACTATCTTTGCGTTTTTTGACCATTTTCTGTACTAAACTAATTGCCTTATCCTCCGTCAATTCCGTACCTCGTGTTTTCTCATCGGTGTTGAACAACGAAATTTCAGCTTTAATGGCGCGAACGGTGCGCAAAGCGACTTCATTTTTGGCTTTCATAGCCTCTTTCAAGTCATGGTTGATTTTTTCTGGAAAAGTCATGATTACAATAATTTTAAAAATTGGACATATAAATCGTAATTTTCGGCATCGAAACACACAAAAATTACCTTTTCAAAAGCATTCGGATATTGGATTAAAGTGTCTAAAACGGTTTCGATAGCGGTTTGAGCCGCTAAATCTTTGGGAAAACGGTAAACGCCCGTACTAATATTTGGAAAAGCAACTGTTTTCAACCCATTTTCGACACAAAGTTCCAAACTGCTCTTATAACAATTCGCAAGCAAATTTAGTTCCCGTTCTGCGTGACTACCGCCGTTCCAAATCGGTCCCACTGTATGAATCACCTTTTGAGCAGGTAAATTGCCTGCGGTGGTGATGACGGCATGCCCCGTTTTGCAACCGCCTTGGCGCAAAACAATTTGATGACAGGCTTCCAAAATCGTCCGTCCACCTGCTCGATGAATCGCGCCATCGACTCCGCCGCCGCCCATGAGTCGATTATTCGCAGCATTCACGATGGCATCGACCTCCATTTTGGTAATATCGCCTTGTATAATTGATATTTTTTCAATCATAATTTGATTTTTATTTTTTTCAGAACAAAAGAAACAAAGGAACAAAGAAAACAAAAGACTTTTGTTTTTCTTTGTTCCTTTGTTCCTTTTGTTCTAAAAAAACTTTTGTTCCTCATTGTTCCTTTGTTACTTTTGTTCTAAAAAAAACATAAATGAAATCAATTTTAAAACTATCCGTTTGTTTTTTATTTTTCGGAAGGGCTTATCAACATTGGTTTGCAGATGCACCTTACCGCGACTTCGTTTGGGATGAAAACTTAATGCAACGGGTCACACATTTATTGGGTATGCAGTGGAGTACTTATACTTTTTATGCAAATATATTTGTGTTTTGGCTACAAAAAATCATTGGTATCTTTTTCTTAACAAGTGGCATAATCGTTATTTTTGCAGAAAAATTGCCTCGTTTAACCCGAATTTTATGTCAAATTGCCATAGGATGGCTGTTTTTATTGGCATTTTTATATCAAAAAGACCATTTTTATCAAATAGGGCAATTATTAGAATACGCGCTTCAAATTGCTACGCCTTTGATTTTCATACAAGCAATGGAAAATCGTATTTCTAACACATTTGTAAATATTGTTATTGCATTAACCTTCTCGTGTCACGGATTATATGCGTCGGGCTATTATGCTGTGCCCGTTGGTTTTGTCGAAATGACACTAAATGTTTTTCATTGTAGCGAAATCTATGCTAAAATTTTTTTAAAAATCATGGGTTTTTTAGATTTTGCGGCAAGTATCGCGCTTTTTTTTCCAAAAACAAGGGCAATTGGATTAATTTATTGCATTTTGTGGGGTTTTTTGACCGCAATAGCGCGCCCTTACGCATACATACAACTGGATTTAGGGATTGTAAAAAGTTTATATTGGTTATCGGAAGCGATGTATCGAGTGCCTCATTTTGGGATTCCATTGTACTATTTTGTTAAAATAAAAACGCGTTTTCACAAATTATTTTTATAAATTTGTATGATTTGTTCGCAATCCATTCTCCAATTTTTAAAAACCATTTTTTAATGAAAATGCACAATTTATTGATTATCAGTTTGTTATGTTTTGTCTCAACGTTACATGCACAAGAAGAAACAGGCAAATATGCTAAATTAACGTATTCAAATTTGGGTCGTTTTGAACCGAATGCAACCGTTTATACATTGGGCGCGGATGTAAATTTGCGTGAAAAAGCGTCGGTTCAAGGCAAAGTCATTGCTAAATTGCCGATTGCTACCAAAGTCACGATTGAAAAAGAATTGCCAGATAGTTTGACCCTCAATGGTTGGAAAAGCCCTTGGTATCAAGTGCGTACAGGTGCGGGCGCGGCAGCTAAAAAAGGTTTTATTTGGGGCGGCTTCTTGACAGGATGTTGTTTTACAGCGCAAAAAGACAAAAATATTTTGTTTATTGCAGGTATTTCAAAATTTAATTACGAAAATATGGATATGCAGCTTCAAGTACGGGCGATTAAAAATGGGGTTGAATTGGCAAAAATTGAATTTAAAACGGTGGGCGATTACGGTTATAGCATCGGTGGAAAATCGCATGGCGATATTCATTTAACAGGTGTTGAGGAGTGTTTGGGTATCAAAATGATTTACGAAGCCTGTGATTATGGGCAAGGAGAATACATTTTGTTTTGGGATGGCAAAAAACTGATTTATGGAACGGATGGTGTAAGTGCATCCAGTGCGGAAGTTTTTTACAGTACAGTCCAAATATTATTTCCCAAAGACAAGGGTGGTAAAAAAGATTGTATTGTCGTCAATACTGAAACGGGTCAATTTAATGAAAAAAAGAAGGATTATGATAAACCTAAAATCGAAAATAAAGTTCTTCGTTGGCAGCATGGCAAATTAGCAAAATAAAAGATAAAGCAAGGGGATTTTACGAAAGTCCCCCTGCTTTTAGTAATAATTCAGCTCCTGCAAAAGGCGATATTTTTCCGCTAACAATTTGATTTTCAATGGATTGATAAATATTTTGAACGTTGGGATGATTGTAAAATCGTTGGTGCAACGTTTCTAAAATCGTTTCTTTAAACCAATAAGCCGCTTGTTCGCTACGGTGTTTTTCAAAAAAACCATTGTTTTCGGTTATCGTTTTGTAATTTGAAATATATTCTAAAATCGCATCTAATCCTAATCCGCTTAATGCAGAACAAGTCGTTACTTGCGGAATCCAGCCACTTGCTTTGGGTGGGAAAAAATGAAGTGCCGTTTTATAAAATTGTTGCGCTTGGCGGGCGTGTTTTTCATTATCGCCATCCGCTTTGTTAACCGCTATTAGGTCTGCCGCTTCGACGATGCCGCGTTTGATGCCTTGCAAATCGTCGCCCGCACCGGGCAGTAATAAAAGGAGAAAAAAATCAGTCATTTCGCGCACTGCCGTCTCCGATTGTCCGACTCCAACCGTCTCCACAATAATCTTATTAAAACCAGCCGCCTCACATAAAACAATGGTTTCTCGTGTTTTACGTGCAACGCCGCCCAAGGAATCGCCCGCAGGCGAAGGTCGAATAAACGCATCGGGATGAACGGAAAGATGCGGCATCCGCGTCTTATCGCCCAGAATGCTCCCGCCTGAAACGCGACTTGTCGGGTCAATCGCCAACACTGCTAAACGGTTTCCGTCGGTTGCACAGCGCGTGCCAAAGGCTTCAATAAATGTACTTTTGCCAACGCCAGGCGTGCCTGTAATACCAATTCGGAGGCTTTTGCCCGCGTGTGGAAGGCATTTTTCGATGACTGCTTCGGCAATTTGGCGGTGTTCGGGCAACGTGCTTTCTATCAAAGTGATGGCGCGACTCAAAATCATGCGGTCACTTTGGAGGATGCCCGCGACGTAATCCGCAGGGGAGAGCGGGCGCAACGGACGACGAAAAGAGCGATTTGGATTAATGCCATTCATAAATCATTGTGTATCAATATAATACCATGAAAATACGGATTTCCCTTGTCATTCCGTAGGAATCTGAGTTTCCTACGGAATGACAAGGGAAATCCGTGTTCCCATTGTACCACTATTTTCTCGAACAAAATTTTATAAATCTAATAACAAAGCCGTCGGGTCTTCCAACAATTGTTTGACTTTCACCAAAAAAGTGACAGAGGTACTACCATCAATCACCCGATGGTCATAACTCAACGCAACATACATCATCGTCCGAATTTTGATTTCGCCATTCACCACCACAGGTCTCGGCTGCATCGCGTGCATGCCCAAAATCGCAGATTGCGGCTCATTGATAATCGGCGTACTCAACAACGAACCAAAAACCCCTCCATTCGTTATCGTGAAAGTACCGCCCGACATTTCGTCCAATGTCAATTTACCATCGCGGGCTTTACCAGCTAACTGTTTGATTTTCAACTCTATATCATGGAAACCAAGCGATTCACAATTCCGAATCGGCGGCACAACCAAACCTGTCGGCGTTGAAATCGCAATTGAAATATCTGCGTAATCGTGGTAAATAATTTCTTCGCCGTCAATCGAAGCGTTCACATCTGGCATTTCTATCAATACTTTTGCACACGCTTTCGCAAATAAAGACATGAATCCGAGTTTCACGCCGTACTTTTTAACAAATCTATCTTGATATTTTTCCCGCAAAGCCAATAATTCCGTCATATCCACTTCGTTAAAAGTGGTTAACATCGCTGTTGTATTTTTGGCGGAAACCAAACGTTTTGCAATCGTTCTGCGCATTCTACTCATTTTTTCGCGGCGTTCGCTGCGGCTAAATGTTTTAGAACTCGTTGATACAGAAGGAGTTACAGGTTTTGGCGCAGCAGGTTTTTCAGCTGCAACAGGCGCGGGCGGCGGAGCCACAGGCGCAGGTGCAGGTGTAACTTTATTGCTTACACTTTTTTCCGCATCTTCCTTCGTAATGCGTCCATCTCTGCCCGAACCCGCAACATCCGCAGGATTCACCCCATTTTCACTCAAAATTTTCGCAGCAGCAGGCGACGGATGACCCGTTGCATACGTCGTTTTATCCACAGACGGCGTTGACGCAGGCGCGGCAGGCGGAGGCGTAACCGCTTTTGCAGGGGCAGGCGCACCTGCGGCACTTGCAGAAGTATCAATTTGAGCGACAATTTCGCCGATTTTCAAATCTTGTTTTTCAGAAGCGACCCAAATTAAGCGTCCTGCGACTTCGGCAGGCAATTCCAAAGTGGCTTTATCGGATTCAAATTCGCAAATCGGCTCATCTATTTTGACCATTTCGCCATTGCCTTTGAGCCATTGCGAAAGCGTCACTTCTGTAACAGATTCCGCGATAACTGGAACTTTTATGGATACTATACTCATAATCAGTGATTTATAAATTATGATTAAATTAACAATAGGAATGGAAAAA
>JBDKKX010000322.1:0-6624 GCA_039795795.1 Bacteroidota bacterium
TTTTAGGATTTTTTAGGATTATCAAATTAAAATCCTAAAAAATCCTAAAAATCAATCCTATTTAATCCCAAAAAAATCTCATTTAATCCTAATTCCAAGGTTTTCGATTTCCTCCAGAGCGATTATAAATATTAAAAATCGGTATATCGACCAATGCCACAATCCCATAACGATATGCCATATTTGCGCGAATATCTTGTTGCGTTGCTGAATAATTGCGCAAACGCGGGGCTAATTGAATCGTCGCACCCACACTTATAGGCATATTTTTTAATCCATAAAGCGCGTAAAAACCGGGAGCGATAATATTTTTGAAATTCAATTCTGGCAAAGGCTCCGTTTGCGGGTCGTTCAACCGAAAACTGACGACTGCACCCAAATCCACCATCGAAGCAAAAAGACTCCAAGAATGTCCATTCGGCAAACTCCAACTGAAATCTAAACCAATCGGTGCAGCAAAAGCAGTTGTCCAACGAGTTTTATATATTAAATCACTTTTATCTATAAATTCTTGCCCACCCAATATGCCCGCATAAGCATTCAACGTAATATTAAAATCGCTCCGTCGTTTGATAGAATAACTTCCAGGCGGCAATGCATAATTGGAAATCACGTTTTTCAATTGTCCTTCTGTTTTCGCAGCAATAAAATCAATCATAAATGCCCCATAAAAAGAACAACGCGACACTAAATTATCATATTGCGCTCGTTTTTTGCTTAATTGTTGGAAATTCAAAGTACTGGATTGATGCACTGTATCAGGTGCGAAAGCCTTGATAATCATTAAAGTATGATTGATAACTAAACCATATTCCCGTCGTTCCAATGCTTGATACGTTTGAACGGCTTTTTTCGCAAGGTCTAAATAAGGATGTTTGAACTCCAGAGGATTAGAGGTCGCAGTGGGCAATAAATGGTCTGCAAGTTGAATCAAATCGCTTAAATTTTCAATATATTGTGATAAATCATTCGCAGTTGGGTTGGGCTTCGTTTCTAAAACAACAATTTGGCGTTGCAAACGGCGGACAATTTGAAAAGATTGTTGCCAACGGGCAAAAAAAGATTGTGTATTCTGTTGCAAATGCGCTGGGGTTACGCCCATCGTTTGAAATAAAAATTCATTTTGATGAAAAATCAAGGCAACGAAGTATTTGAAAATCAATGGATTCGCCAAATTCCTAAACATTTCGGGCTTCTCAAAACCCTGTTTTGGGAAATTTTTAATCAACAAATGAGCAAAATTGATTTGCCTGTCAAACTTATTATCAGACAATGAATTATAATGATTTGCAATCACTTCCAATCCAGTCGCAATATCATCGCCTTTGCGCAATCCATTAAAAAGTTCCAACATGCCTGACACGACGCGCAACCCATTTCGTTGCTCTGGCGCGCTGACATACCGATAAAGCCCTTGTGCCGTATCGTTGAGCATCAATAAAAGGTTGTCGGGCATGCTTTGAAAATCTTGTTCAAAAGCAGTGCGCATCGAAACGCTTAACGTTTGATAATGTGTTAAAGTATTGATATTCAAGATACTGTGCGTATTTGGAAAAGCTAATTTAAGTGGAGTATTATCCAATTCCCGCTGCATGCCTTCCAAAAAACGCATATTTAATTCTGTTTTAAAACGCTCGGCAATGAACGAAGCCGTCGCTAAAATGATTTGTTGCTCCGAAGGCAAGCCTGCAAACCCCGTTTTCTCAGCCGCTACATCCGCCGACGCATCCATCGTCCTTGTCGAGGACATGCGACCATATATATCACCCCGCATTTTTTTATTATAAACGATTCTATCCGCGTCGGGCAAGGTTGAAATCAATAAATGTTTAAGCGCATCATTTTGGGTGTAAATCAAATTTGCCAAACTATTAGGATTAGAATTGGCAAATTCCAATGTATAATTTGGTTTTAAGGCTTCTAAAACGGCTCTACATTTCAATTCTTGTTCCCATAAATCCATATCTTCCCAAGAAAGGTCAATATCCTTGTCCCAAAGCGTCGTTTCATTCAATATTTTGTTGAGGTTTTGAAAACGGCTAACGCTTTTCAACAGGTTCAGAGCCGTTTTATCCACAGCTTTGACGGAATCCAATTGAGCTAATTGTAGGGCTAAGTCCAACGTCGAACGCTGTCCATAAAGATGAGGCTGAAAGAAATAAAAAAAGCAAAACGCAATGAGATATGTGTATTTCATGTGCAAAATGGTTTAAATCGGAGGTTATATAGGACAGAAAAATATAAAACACTTCCCAAAGGTAGTATTTTTCGTAAAAATATTCCCAATAAAAAATTTATTTCACGTTAAAAAAAATTTCATTGTTAGGAATGTTTTTTTTGCAATGTTGTAAAATAAGTTTAACTTTGCATCACAATTAGTACGCAGAAATATTCGTTATTACTAAAAAATAATTTTTTTCAAATAAAAGCGATTTTTTTGATGATGATTGAAACTTTTCAATGAAGAGAGCAGTTTAATCATAAAAATTCGTTATACAACGAATTAATAGACAAAAACAATTTAAGCGTCATATTCAATCATAAAATTGGCATGATTCTTGAAAAGATAGAAGAAGCGAATAACACGGCTGTAATTAAACATAAAATTTTATTGCGCCAGTCAACTTGCTACAACCCATCAAATAAACCGCACAAAAAAAACTAATTTATGTCACAACAGTAGTTCGTGATGTGAGCGATTTAAAAAAAAATAATCCTAATTTATTGATAGTCAATAGGCGTTATAATATTGCGAAATTATTTGGCTGTCACAAAAAAATAAAAAAATATATGTTTTTTTTATTTTTATTGTAAAAAAATTAGGAGATATAAAAAAATCGTTATACCTTTGTACCATAATTAAGAGAAGTGATTGAATCTATCATATAAAAGAAAATTTTTTCTGGAAACGGAGAAAAAAAAGTAGTTTTTGTGTTTATTTGTTTGGGTTAGAAGCCCTCCGCCTAGCGCGAGGGCATCTTTTTTTTTAGGCAATACCGAAATGTGCAGCAAGTGAACACTTGCTGCACATTTTGTTTTTAGAATATTATTTGCAAAAAAATCCAATTTGCCATTTTTCCCTCAGTACGTGACAAAAATACTTTTCGGCACAGATTGAACAGATTCAACGAGATTTTAACAGATTTTTTTTGATTTTTAATGCTTAAAATCAAAAAAAATCTGTTAAAATCTCGTTGAATCTGTTCAATCTGTGATGAAATGTATTTTTGCCACGTACTGAGCATTTTTCCACATCAAAATATAAAAATATGAATGAAATAATGCTTAACCAAGCGTATTGGGAACACCGATATCAACAACAAGATACTGTTTGGGATTTAAAACAGGTGTCTCCGCCTTTAAAAGCGTATATAGACCAGTTGAAAAACAAAAATTTGCGCATTTTGATTCCAGGTTGCGGCAACGCACATGAAGCTGCCTATTTATGTGAAAAAGGTTTCACCAATATCACGTTGATAGACATTGCGCCGACGCTTGTGGCAGATTTAAAACAAAAGTTTGAACAAAAAATGGCTATAAAAGTCGTTCTCGGTGATTTTTTTGAACATCAAAGCGAGTATGATTTGATTTTAGAGCAAACTTTTTTTTGCGCTTTAGACCCATTTTTGCGTCCAAAATATGTCGAAAAAATGCGTAATTTGTTGATTACCAATGGGAAATTAGTAGGCTTATTATTTAATGTTTCATTTGAAAACAATCCGCCACATGGTGGCTCAAAAGCAGAATACTTACAACTTTTTAAAGATATTTTTAAAATTCAAAACCTCGAAATATGCACAAATTCGTTTGCAAAACGGCAAGGAACGGAATTATTTATGATTCTGGTGAAAACGGATTGAAAACCAGATTTTGATGCTATCTTTGTGTTTTAATATATTTTTAAAATTAAATTTGTAAAAACTTTTCAATCTTGCATGTTACCACAATATTTGAGTCATCGCAATCTCCGTTTTGTCTTGCTTGAAATGCTTGAAATACAGCAATTAACGCGTTTTGAACGCTATATAGATTACGATAAAAATACAATTGAGCCATTGCTCGACGCTGCATTGCAAATTGCAGACCAACATCTCTTTCCATTTTATATGGAAATGGATAGAAAAAAAGCGGTTTGCGCCCATGGCGTTGTCACAACGCATCCTCAATTAAAGGTGATTATTCAATCTATTGCGGAAGGCGGCTGGATTGGCGCGCACGCGGATCCGCAATACGGCGGGATGAATATGCCTTTGTCGCTTTTATATTCAGGATTATTAACTTTTTATGCGGCGAATGTCAATGCTTGCTACCCATTTTTGACGCAGGGAGCAGCAAATTTGATATTAAGTTTTGGTTCGGATGCGTTAAAACAACAATTTGTGCCGAAAATGCACTCAGGCGAGTGGCAAGGCACGATGGCATTGACCGAACCGCAAGCGGGCAGTTCGCTTTCGGACGTGATTGCTACTGCCGAACCCACCGAAATCGCAGGAACTTATCGCATTAAAGGGCAAAAAATATTTATATCTGGCGGAGACCATGATGCGGTTGAAAATGTCGTGCATTTATTGTTAGCCCGAATCAAAGGCGCGCCTGCGGGTACAAAAGGTATTTCCTTGTTCGTTGTCCCAAAATATCGTTCCGAAAACAATCAATTTGTTTCAAATGATGTGATAACCGCAGGCATTTTTGGCAAAATGGGACAAAAAGGGTATGTGGCAGCGCACCTTATGTATGGTGAAAAAGAAGATTGCCATGGTTACTTATTGGGCGAGCCGCATAGGGGTTTAAACTATATGTTTCAAATGATGAATGAAGCGCGGATTGGCACAGGGCTTGTGGCGGCGGCGGCGGCTTCTGCGGCGTATTACGCGTCGCTCAAATATGCCAATGAACGCCCGCAAGGTCGGCTTCCGAGCAATAAAGATGTTACAAAACCGCAAATCCCAATCATCGAACACGCGGACGTAAGAAGAATGTTATTATTTCAAAAATCCGTCGTGGAGGGGTCGATTGCGTTATTAATGCAGTGCAGCTACTACGCGGACTTGGAAAGAATGGCAACGGGCGACGAAAAACACCACGCATTTTTATTGTTAGAACTTTTAACGCCGATTGCAAAGAGTTTTCCATCGGAATACGGGGTTTTATCCGTCAGTCAAGCGATGCAAGTGCTGGGCGGCGCGGGCTATTGCGATGATTTTCCTGTTGAACAAATTTATAGAGATATTCGCGTGAATGCGATTTACGAAGGGACGACGGGCATTCACGGCTTAGATTTGTTGGGCAGAAAAGTGTTTATCGAAAAAGGAAAAGCGGTGCAACTCTTTGGAAATGAATTGATTAATACCATTTCGCTTTCTGAAAACGCTTCCAAATCCGTTCAAAAAGCAGGTCGTCAATTGGGTGCCGTCGCGCAAAAATTGCAGGAAGTAACACAGCAGTTGATGAAAATGGGGCAGGAACATGGCGCGGAAACCTTGTTAGCGGATGCGACGCTCTATTTGGAATATTTTAGTTTAGTCGCGATTGCTTGGATTTGGTTGAAACAAGCGGTGGTTGCCGATAGTGCGTTGATTCATGGCGCGACGGGCGATGACAAAAATTTTTACGAAAGCAAGATTCATACGATGCGCTATTTTTACGAATATGAGTTGCCAAAAACCAAAGCATTGCATCAAAGATTGTCTTCCACCGATAAATTGACATTAACAACGCCAAAAGAATATTTTATTTAAATATATTTTATCAGAATAATATTTTAATAAAATGGCAAAAATAATATACGTTTTTTAGGCAGTTATAATACGCCTAAAAAACAGTATATTAGTTAATTATAATATTTTTTGTGTCAAAAAAAACAATAATTAATGTCAAACCAAACAAAATATCGTAAACACTTCACAATATTATTGAATATTTTGTTTTTTTTTTTAAAAAAACGCATTTTTTTTGCTTGAAGGCTTGCATTGAATTAAAAAAATGCTTTACTTTGCATTAGAATTAACGAAATAGAAAATTTATTACAACTTGCAATTTTTGCTGCCAAAACCCGATATAAAATGGAGGATAACGGACACGAGTATCCTTTTCAGAAGTACTCCTTTTGTCATATCTGGTGCCGTCTGCTGCAAAAACAAGGTTGTGACGAAAAATCCATTTCCTATAAAATCTAAAATTTTTTGAAAAAAATTACTGAAAATAGTGTCAAAGTGAATTATTGGCAAGGTTTTCGGAATTATGAGGATACATCAAGATTGGTTAGTAAAATTTTTTCATGCTTTTTTGTTGGGAAGCCTTTCCGTGTCGCGGACAAGGCTTTTTTTTATGTTGAAACTTCTGAATCGCCTAATAAATATAGGTCACATAATGAATAAAGCACTATGTGACCTACGGATTTGATGTGCCTTATGTATTTTAAAAATACACAGACAACATTTTTTTAACTACAAGCAGGATTTGCTTACCCAATTCTACATCGGGCAATTGTGTTTTTTCATCGGGTAACTGCTCCGCAGAAGGCAAACTGAAACCAGATGAAGACAACATTTTGCAATATACGTCGGTGTTGACGTAGGCAAAAGAGACTAAACTCACAACAACAAGTCCCGTCATCAAAACGAC
>JBDKKX010000323.1:0-6623 GCA_039795795.1 Bacteroidota bacterium
GATTTATCATAATGTAAAAAAAGCTTTTTCCCAAAAACACCTATCTAATTTGTTAATAATCAACGAATTAGATAGGTGTTACCGACACCAAATTAAGAAAGAAATCAACGACTTGGCGGCTGAACTTTTCAAAATGTCTGTGACGGTTCAACTAACTCCCTTTCAAAACGTCACCAAAGCAGCTTAACGGGATTGGGTTTGACTTGTGACGGTCGGCGTTCCGAAATCCGATATTGTCTTGGCGGTTCACCCGCCTTACAAGTGCGCCTATACGAATGGTGCAACTGCTTAAAAGCGTTTGATTTATCAAAAAAGCCTTGAAAAGTGTTTCTTTTCAAGGCTTTTTAGTGAAAAATGCAAAACGTGCCTGATTCCTTAAAGGGACAACTATTTATGCAAAAAAGATAAATATTTTTAATTTCATTAAAATAGATTTTTAATTTTTGGAGCGCGAAAATTTTTGAGATTCCAAGAATTTTTGTTTTTTTGCCGTTTCAATCTTAAAAAGAAAACAATGAATCGAGAAAACCAAAACATTGAATGGAAAGAAAGTTGGCGCGATGAGTATTTAAAATGGATTTGCGGCTTCGCCAATGCCCAAGGCGGCAAAATTTATATCGGCAAAACCGATAATGGCGATATCATCGACCTCAAAGATGCAGCGAAACTCCTCGAAGATATTCCCAATAAAGTCCGCGATGTGTTAGGCATGATTGTAAACGTCAATCTTTTGACCGAAAACGACAAAAAATACCTTGAAATAGAGGTGGAAGCCTATCCGTCGCCGATAAGTTACAAGGGGCAGTATCATTATCGCAGTGGCAGCACCAAACAGGAGTTAAAAGGGGCAGCATTAGATAAGTTCTTGTTGCAAAAGCAAGGCAAACGATGGGATGGCGTGCCCGTTCCCCATTTGACAGTGAAAGATTTTGTACCTGCTGCATTTCAGTTTTTTCGGAAAAAGGCGATTAAAAGCGGTCGATTAGACCAAGATGTTTTAGAGGATTCGGATACTCAATTGCTCAAAAAATTGCAATTGACCGAAAATCATTACTTGAAACGCGCTTCGATTTTGCTGTTTCATCCCGACCCCGAGCAATATGTGACGGGTGCTTACATCAAAATTGGTTATTTCAAGACGGAGACCGATTTAATGTATCAAGACGAAATCCATGGTTATTTGTTTGAACAAGTCGAAAAAGCAATGGATTTGCTCTTGACCAAGTATTTGAAAGCATACGTAAGTTATCAAGGGCTGCATCGGCGCGAAACTTTTCCGATGCCCGAAACGGCTTTGCGGGAAGCCTTGGTCAATGCCATTGTCCATAAAGATTATGCAGCGCAAAACCCGATTCAAATCCAAGTGTATGAAGATAAATTACTGCTTTGGAACCCTGGACAATTGCCCGAACATTGGACGATTGAGGATTTATTACAAAATCACACCTCCGCGCCGTATAATCCTGCCCTTGCAAATACCTTTTTCAGAGCTGGTTTAATTGAGGCTTGGGGTAGGGGAACATTGCGAATTCTTCAAGATTGTAAACTGGCGCAAGCACCTATTCCTATTTTTAAGTACCATTTAGGCGGTTTTTCTATCGAATTTGACTTGAAAACTTCGGATAAAACTTCGGATAAAACTTCGGATAAAACTTCGGATAAAATAATAGAACTAATTAAGCAAAAACCGAATATAACCATTAAAGCATTAGCAACAATTATGGGTATTTCAGATCGAGCTGTAGAGTTCCAACTTCAAAATTTGAAAAGAAATAACCAAATCACTCGAAAAGGAGGCAAAAAAGGGGGAGAATGGATAATTATCGGGCAATAATTCAGCAAAAACGTTGGCAAGCGGCAAATTTTGACTGTTTTAAATTCGGGAAATGAAATATCCTAACTCAACGAATTACAGTTCAAAAAGCACAATAGTTTATGCAAAAAAGATAAATATTTTTGAAAATAATGTCAATTTTTTATACTTGAACGATTTTCTTCTTGACAAAAAAAATGTAAAAAAAGGATTGATTTGTGAAAAAATCACTTTATTTGCACCAAAATATTGTTATACTATGCTTATTACATTCCGATTTGAGAATTTTTTGTCATTTAATGCAGAAGCTGAATTGTCTATGATAGCGGGTCAAACTCGCTTTTTTCCCGAACAAGTCGTTGTAGGGAAATCTCGACACGATGCGGATTTATTGAAAGCCAATATTTTGTATGGCGCAAACGCCTCTGGTAAATCTAATGTGGTGAAAGCCATTGATTTTGCGCACAAAGTGATTACAGAAGGCATTAAAAATGTTGCCTCTTTTAATAAATGGTTTCGATTGGATTTTGACAAAGTAGGTCAAAAAAGTCGCTTTGAGTTTGAAATCAAATGCGAATCCAAGAGTTATGCATATGGTTTTGAAATCCTGTTATGGAATAAAACCTTTGTTTCCGAGTGGCTTTACGAAGTAACTAAAGAACAAGATAAACCTATTTTTGAAAGAACCATTCTGGCAAATGGAGAATCCGCGTTCACAGGAACGTTTAAACCCAAAGGCGAAAGTTGGATTCGTTACGGACTTTTTCAAAAAGATGTTTTAAAAAATCAACTTTTTTTACACGAATTAAGTGAGCGTAATACTGCAAATCTTAAAAATTTTGATGTATTTAGAACAGTATTTCAATGGTTTAAAGAAAATTTAGTCCTTATTTATCCCGACACAAAACCCGCTAATTTACAAATCATTCATGTCTATTCGGATTTATTTCCCTTCTTGGACACCTTATTACCTTTTTTTAAAACAGGCGTTCAAGGCGTAGTGGCAAGTGAAGTTTCTTTGGAACAGGTTTTAAATGAGTTATCGGAAAGTATTAAAACGCAATTATTCGGCTATTTACAAGCAGCTGATTTTAAAACCGTCCAATTAAGGCACAATAATGACCTTTTTTTGTTTACAAAAGGTGCAAACCAATCCATAAAAGTAACTCTTTTGAGTACACAGCATTTTGTGAAAGGTGCGTTAGACCCCGAAGAACGAATTTTGTTCCGAGTAAGCGACGAATCCGATGGCACACAACGCATTTTCGATTTATTACCTGCCCTTTTGCGAGCTACGCAAAAAAATACAACCTTAGTCATAGATGAAATTGACCGCAGCATGCACCCTGAATTGACGCATCAATTATTAGATTTTTTTTTCAAACATACGTTAAACAAAGAAAGCCAATTACTTGTCACTACACATGAATCTAGTTTATTGGATTTGAATTTTTTGCGGCGCGATGAAATTTGGTTTGTAGAGAAAAATCAATGGGGGGAATCGCGGCTTTACTCCTTAGAAGAATACACGCCACGACATGATAAAGAAATCCGAAAAGCCTATTTATTGGGTCGTTTTGGGGCGATTCCATTCATAGGCGATGTTGTCGCATTAGGTTGGACAAATTATCAAAATCATTATGTCAAGGAGAAATAAAGGTTTGGAACGCAAAAGTAAGGGACAATTGCGAGACCCACGAAAGGTGTTTGTGATAGCAACGGAAGGTGCTGCCACAGAACCTGCCTATTTTAATTTGCTGGATGAGTATATTGCTGTAACGCCTTCGCTCAATGGCAAAGTGAAATTATTGACTTTGCGCCGCATGGATTCCACTCAGCACCCAAAGTGATAATTTTTAATGTAAAAAAGGTAAATATTTTTTGGTATTGGGTTGCTTGTATCTTCTATTCTAATCCATGAAAAAGCGTTAAAGTCTCCTTTTTGAGACAATAGACGTTAGAAATTTAACTGTTTTAACATTGATAATCAATGAGTTATATTATTAGAACGGTGTTGATTCAGATGAAATTATATAACAATTAAAAAAATTCAAAAAATAACAAAAAAAGTAAACAGGGAATTGAAAGAATATTATACATTTGCAACGATGCAAACAAAATCATCTTTTTTTAACTTGAATGAAAATCAACATCTGAATGAATCGCAATGTAAAACCTAAGTTAATTATTCAATTACCCATGTATTACTAAATGTGTAATACAAAAAGATGTCCCACAGTTGTAACACTGACAATGTCCGTTTTGTGAAGATTTTTTTATAAGTAAAGCATTTTACTTTTTTAAATTAAAGGATTAAGCGAGCACAGCAAACTGGCTTAAAACAGGTTTTGATAAAAATACTTATAAAAAATCTTTGAACATTTGCAAAACAGTCTCCGCCGTGATTCAATAGGGAATCTTTGAATGGAATACCATTATTTTTTCGATGAAACGTTTCTGTCCAGCAACAGGAAAAGTTGTTTTGTTTAAACGTTTAAACAATATTTTTTATTGAAATCATTATTTTCGCCGAAACGTTTCTGCCCAGCAACAGGAAAAGTTGTTTTGTTTAAACGTTTAAACAATATTTTTTATTGAAATCATTATTTTCGCCGAAACGTTTCTGCCCAGCAACAGGAAAAGTTGTTTTGTTTAAACGTTTAAACAAGGATTTTCTTATTGGAATCAATATCTTAAACCTAATTTTTTGAATCAAGCAACAACAAATGATGAAAAAGAACCAACTTTTGCTGCTTTTGTCGCTGCTGTTTTGTGCGCAATTGGCATTCGCCCAGCGCAACATTACAGGCACCGTCACCAGTGAAACGAATGGAGAACCTTTAATTGGGGCTTCGGTCGTCGTGACAGGCACAACCAATGGGACGGTCTCGGATGTAGATGGCAAATTTGCGCTATCTGTGCCGAATGATGCGAAATCGGTCACGGTTTCTTTCATTGGTTACACAGAGAAAGAAGTTCCTTTGACAAGCGAAAACAATTTGAACATCAAATTGGCGGAAGGTAAAACGTTGCAATCGGTGGTCGTCGTCGGTTACACTACACAGCGAAAAGTGGATTTAACGGGTGCGATTTCGGTCGTCGAATTGGCTCCAATTAAAAACAATACGTCTGGAAATACCATGCAGGCGTTGCAAGGACGGGTTGCGGGGCTTTACATTGAGAAAGATGGTTCGCCGAATGGTAATACTTCTCGGATTTTGATTCGGGGAGCGAATACATTGGGTAATAATGATCCATTATATGTAATTGACGGTATTCCAACGACGCGCCCTGAAGTTTTCCAAAATTTAAATCCTGCCAGTATTGAAAACATTCAAGTTTTAAAGGATGCTTCTGCGGAATCGATTTATGGGGCGCGGGCATCGAATGGCGTTATCATCGTGACTACTAAAAATGGTGGTGACACAAATGGTAAAGTCGTATTTCAATTCAATTCAAGCGTTGCGACGCAATCGGAAACTTCTCAACGGTTCAAAATGTTGGATGCTGTGGGTCGGGGTAAAGCCTTGTGGCGCGCCTCTGTGAACGATAAGCAAGATCCGACGGCGGGTTATGGCGATATTTATGGTTTCGATTGGAATAGAGATTTCAATAATCCTGTCTTGAATAGTGTAACCGTGAAGCCTTTCGTCGGCGGCGATGTGAATACGCCTGCGGGAAATACCGATTGGCAAAATGTGATGTATAAATCGGGGCTGGTGACTCGCAATGATTTTACGGCTTCGGTGGGGAATAAAACGTCTTCGGTGGAGATTAATTTGGGGCAATATACCAATACGGGGATGTTGCAATTCACGGGTTATGACCGTTTGACGGGCAGTATCAATGCTTTGACGCGGGCTTTTGATGATAAAGTGCGGGTTGGGATGAATTTGCGTGTGGCGAATTCTAATGAGCATTTGAGCGTAACGGATTTGGGCGGTGAATGGACGACGACCTTGGCTTATACGCTTGCGCCGACGATTCCTGTGTATCAAAAAGATGGGATTACGTATGCTGGTGCATCGGGCGCGGGGTATTCGGATAGAAATAATCCGTTGCACATGCAGGATATTAACAAATGGAATAATATCAATCGTTTAAATACCTTTGGAAATACGTTTTTGGAGGTGCAGCCGATTAAGAATTTGTGGTTTAAATCCAATGTGGGTATCGATAGAGGCGATTATTTGTCGAAAGTTTATACGTTGGCGTTTTCAGAAGGCGCGTTCAATCGGACGACGAATAGTTTAGTGTATGACCAGAATAAATTTCAAAGCCTTACTTGGTCGAATACGGCGCGTTACCACTTGGATGTAAATGAAGACCATCATTTGAAATTTTTGGTTGGTGCGGAGTACATTAAGACCGATTTGAATTTCCAAAATACGAAAAAAGAAGGTTTTGCTTTGCAAAACGAGAATTATTTCACGTTGAACTCGGCAACGGGTAATACGACGGTTGCGGGTGGTTCGACGGGCAATCGGTTGTATTCTCAATTTGCACGCTTGGATTATAATTTTGCAGATAGATATTTGTTGGCTGCGACGATTCGGCGCGACGGTTCTTCTCGATTCGGTACGAATAATCAATATGGTATTTTCCCTGCGGCATCTTTCGGCTGGCGTTTGGATAAAGAGGCGTTTATGCAAAATCAAAAATTATTCACCGAGTTGAAAGCGCGTGTGGGCGTTGGACAAGTCGGAAATCAACAAATTGGTGATTTAGCGCGCTTTACGTTGTTTGATACGCGGTATGGAACGGCACTTTCGCAATTGGTGGGCGGTTTCTGGGAACAATATATGAATGT
>JBDKKX010000324.1:0-6602 GCA_039795795.1 Bacteroidota bacterium
TTGGATTAAATGGGATTGATTATTGGGATTCTTAGGATTTTTTTTAATCCTAAGAATCCCAATAATCAATCCCATTTAATCCCAAAAAAATCCCATTTAATCCTAATTCCGCCCCGTACTCCCAAAGCCACCTGCACCTCTTTCTGTCACAGATAACTCATTGGTTTCCAACCAATTAACACGTTCATAACGCGCAATCACCATTTGCGCAACGCGCTCTCCTGGCTCAATCATTTGCGGCTCAGGCGATAAATTAACCAAAATAACATGAATTTCACCCCGATAATCCGAATCAATCGTTCCGGGCGTATTCAAACAGGTCAATCCTTTTTTTGCAGCAAGCCCACTGCGCGGACGCACTTGCGCCTCATAGCCGATAGGCAACTCAATCGAAATACCCGTAGGAATCATAAATCGTTGTAAAGGAAGGAGTTGTATTGCTTCGGGCAACACGGCGCGCAAGTCCATGCCCGCCGCACCGTCCGTTTGATAACGCGGGAGCGCGTACGCCGAGCGATTAATGATTTTGACTTTCATTTATATTAAAATTAAGCAGATAAGTAATGATGAATGATGAATGATAAATGGTGCATGATGAATTTTACAATTAATTGATTATTAATTAATTATAAAATTCATCATGCCTCATTTATCATTCATCATTCATCACTTATCAAACATCAGTTAAAACTGGCGCAAATTAAAGGTTATTTTAGAAACCGAGCCCGAATTTCTGGGGTTGGCAGCATACATTCGTCTTTTTTACCAAAAAATCGGTAACGGTTGCGCGCAACCCAATCATATATAAGGTCTCGAATCGGGCGCGGCACGAGGATAAATCCATATAACAATGTCCACACACCACCCAAACCTTTTAATACACGCAAAGCGGCATCCGATTTCTGGTAAACGCGCCCCGATTCAACCAAAACGAAAGAATTATACGCATTGGTTGGTAATCCAAATTGTTTTAAAAGGGCAGTTCCGCGTTCCGATTGCAAGGCGGCAAATCGAAAACGTGCTTTTTTATCTTTTTTTAACACAAATTGCACAACACCATCGCACAAATTGCACACACCATCAAATAAAATAATTGAATCTGTATTTTCCATAGATAGTTTTTTTGAATTCGGCATTTCAATCCAAACGAATGCGCTCCCAAATTAATGCTGGTTCATAGCCTTTTCGCAAAAGAAAATTTGCTAATTGAGCTTTACCTTGCGGCGTATCCTCGTAATCTTTTTGCTTGATTTCAAATAAATGTTCAAACGTTTTTTGATACGCTTCGGCATGAATTTCGTCTAAAGCATGCAAAATATCTTTTTCAGCAATATGACGACTTTTCAATTCCTGAAAAATGCGTATTTTGCCCCATTGTTTGACTCGGAATTTGCCGCCTGCAAACGCAATGGCAAATCGAGATTCATTCAAAAAATTATTTTCAATAAGTGCATCAATGATTTTTTCTTGTAAATCTGTATCTTCTACGCCCAAATCATAGCATTTTGCAGTCACTTCCTGCAAACAACGCTCTTGATAGGCGCAATAGGATTGCAATTTTTGCAATACAACCGACGTTGTTAATTGTTTTTTACGTTTTTCCAAAAGCTGATAATAGATTTTATGGACAAAGCTAAGTAAAAATTTGAAAAATGCAACGAAAAAGTCACTTTTTGCAAATTCCCTACTTTTATAGTTGGAATTTAGCATATATTTGCAACATGTTATTTATAGTAACAAAAAGATATTATAAGTACTAACTATCATAAAAAAATTTAATGCAACTACGAATCACAACGGTGCAAACCGACATTCTTTGGCATAGAAAAGCCGAAAACTTAAAAAGATATACCAAATTATTAGAAAACATTGAGCCCAATTCGACGGATTTGGTGATTTTGCCCGAAATGTTTACGACTGGATTCACAATGACCCCCGAATTAGTACGAGAAAAATTTGAAGACAAAACATTTAGTTGGATGGAGGAGCAAGCCAACCGTCTAAATGCTGCGATTGTGGGCAGTTTCGTATGCAAATATAAGCGCGATAATTTCAATCGATTGCTTTGGATGCAGCCGGGCAGCAAGTACGCAGATTATGATAAGCGGCATTTGTTTTCGCATGTGGGCGAGGATGAACATTATACGTCGGGGTATAAATTGCTTAATGTCGCATGGCGCAACTGGAATTTTTGTCCGTTGATTTGTTATGATTTGCGTTTTCCCGTTTGGAGCCGCAATTTTAAATTATCGGGCATGGCACCATGTTATGATGTTTTGATATATATAGCGAATTGGCCTTCAAGTAGAAAGTATGCTTGGCAACAATTGCTGATTGCGCGGGCTATTGAAAATCAGGCTTATGTGATTGGGGTCAACCGCATCGGTGTGGATGGCAATGGCATTACCTATTCGGGCGAGACGATGGTGGTGGATTATTCTGGCACGGTATTATATTGTAAGTCTGACGAATGTGATGTGAAGACCCATGCGTTAGACTACGAAAACTTATATCAATTTAGACAAGAATTCAGGTTTCTGGATGACCAAGATATATACAAATTTATGTATCCATAATTTGTAATTGTTACCTACATTTGTCACCTAATCGGACAATTTTTGAGGCTGTGCAACAAGTATATAGAAAATCATTCTTTTGATTTTTTATATACCGTTAATTATCAAATATTTACACCTGTTCGGTTTTTCAAACCGAACAGGTGTGGTTTTGTAAATTACCCCTGTTCGGTTTGAAAAACCGAACAGGGGTGGGTTGTGCAATTTCAATACTTGTTCGACTATTTTGAAATTTTTTATGGTCGGTCATTCCGTTAGTATTACAACAAAACCAGCTTTTGCTAAGAAAAAAAATGTTTTAAAATCATTTTCAGTGGGCTTTGCCACTTTGTTTTTGCCTTTTTCGAGCGCGGCAACTATCGCATATCACAGCGATTTTCAAACAAAATTGCTGGAATCGCAACAGGAAATTTTGCGTCAGCCTGCGCCGATACAGCCTTATCAATTAAGACATCATTTGGTGCGTTATGCAGCGCGGCAGAAGGGAATTCCTTATCATTATGGCAAGGAAACTCGAAAAGAAGGCTTTGATTGTTCTGGCTTAATGCGTTATGTATTTAAAAAATATGCGATTGAAATCCCAAAAAATGCGCAAAAGCAGTCCAAAGTGGGTAAACCTATCCCGATTCGGATGGCACGAACTGGCGATTTGGTTTTTTTTGGGTATGGGCGTTCGGTTAGTCATGTAGGTATGGTATTTTCCAATGATACGTCGGGATTAGTGATTGTGCATGCGTCGAGTTCGCGGGGGGTGGTGGTGGAAAATATTTCTAAACAAAAATATTGGATGCGAAAGTTGCGTTTTGCGGCGGATATTTTGGGGGTTTGAATTAGGATTAAATAGGATTTTGGGGGATTAAATGGGATTGATTTTTAGAATTTTTACGATAATCATAAAAATTCTAAAAATCAATCCCATTTAATCCCCCAAAATCCTATTTAATCCTAATTCAAACCGTTTATTTTTTCAAAATGCTCCGATAACGGGTCGGGTCTTTCAATAATTGAATGGCTTCCGTCAATTCCGAATCGTTGCGCAACGTAATTTTTATCTGTCCTTTTTCAAAATAATGTCGCGCAATGATTTCTCTTTCAATTTCTCCAACAATTTCCGCCTTATGTTTCAACAAATCGTTTTTTTTGTCGGATTGAATTTTGGATTCCATCGTTTTCAATTCCGTTTGAATCGTCCCTAAATATTTTTCTTTTTCTGCATTTTCTTTCAATTTTTTCAACAATTTTTCGGATTCTGAATCATATTTAAACTTTTTGGTGTCCAAAAACGCAACAAAATCGTCAAAATCACCAAATTTAAACGTTTCTAACTCTGGTGCTTTTTCATTTTTTAAAACATATTGTGTCACATAATCAAAAATTAACAATTTATCTTTCAATTCTTTCAGCAAACCAAAATCACTGGATTTATCCAACATAATATCCGGTTTCACGCCGCCGCCATCTAACACGACTCTTCCGCCCGAAGTTTTGAACTGTCCGCGCAAAGAATCTGCAATTTCCACAGGTTTGCCTTTTTCGTACCGCACCGCCTGAATACACCGTCCAGAAGGCACATAGTATTTAGCCGTCGTGAGTTTTAATTTAGAATTATATCCTATATCACGCATATTTTGCACCAAACCCTTGCCAAAAGAACGCTGTCCCATAATCACGGCGCGGTCATAATCTTGCAAAGTGCCACTCACAATCTCCGACGCAGAGGCAGTTCCCTTGTCCACCAACACCACAATCGGCATATTTTCGTCCATCGAACTATTCAAAGTCTTGTAACCCCTGTCCCAATCAATGACTTTTCCCTTCGTCGTGACGACCAATTGCCCTTTTGGAATCCAAATATTGCAAAGATTGACCGCTTCGTGGAGCAAACCGCCCCCATTTCCGCGCAAATCTAAAACAATTCCTTTCAAATTCGGATTTTTTTCCTTCAACTCCCGAAACGCATTTGCCACATTTTGCCCCGCATCCCGCGTGAACGTCGTCAACACAATATAACCTACTTCGGGATTCACCATCCCCGAATAAGGCACATTTTGTTCAGTCAGTTCATCGCGTACTATCTTGATTTTCAATGATTTATCAGTTCCCGCCAGGGTCGGACGCGCAATTTCCAACTCAACCGTCGTGCCTGGCGCGCCTTTCAAAATGTCTTCTACTTCCTCCCGTTCCTTCCCTTTTGCCGTTTTTCCATCAATACTTAAAATTTTATCGCCCGCTTTAATGCCCGCTTTTTGCGCAGGCGAACCTTCCGCAGGGTCAATCACCACAATAAAATCGTTGTGCTTCACAAAACCAACCCCGATGCCCGAATATTTGCCCTCCATCAAATAACGATAACCTTCTATATCCGATTCCGAAATATAATTGGTGTAAGGGTCAAGCGAATTGAGCATCGCATCCAAACCCGTGCGCATCAATTTCGCAGGATCCACCTCATCAACATAATAAGTGTTGAGTTCTTTATACAAATTCGTATAAATTTCTATATTTTTGGAGATTTCAAAATATTTTCCATGGTCGCCGATGCGCGATGACGCAAGACCGACGAATCCTAAGGACAGGAAGGATAAGGTTTTTGGATGTTTTAAGATATTCATTCTCAATGATTTACAGAATTTGGTAATATGTGCATCGATTTTTTAGCGAATCCATAATTTGGTAATATTTAAACGCAAAGATACTCATTTTTAAGGTGCAACACAACGAATGTACCAAAATTTTTGGATTTTCACATTTTAACGAGCGACTTTGCTTATAGGATTCTATCTTTGCACCTATCTACTGTTTTAAAACAAAAAAAATTTAAATCGTTGTGATTCAAATATTTACATTCAACGTATTTCAAGAAAATACGTATATTCTTTTCGATGATACTAAAGAATGTATCATCATTGACCCAGGTTGCTACACGCAGGCGGAACGCAATAAATTAACTGATTTCATTAAGCATAAGGGCTTGAAACCAGTGCGATTAATTAATACACATTGTCATTTAGACCATGTGTTTGGAAATCCGTTTGTGGTAGAAACCTATAAATTGGGTTTGGAAATTCATCCGAATGAATTGCCCGTTTTGCAAAATGTGGATTGGGCGGGCAAACGATTTGGCATTCCTGTGCCGACGCAGCCCGAACCAACTGCGTTTATTCAAGAAAATGACATGATTTGTTTTGGAAACACGCGTTTGAAAACCATTCTCGCGCCCGGACATTCTCCTGGAAGTTTGTGTTTTTATGATGAAAAAAATGGTTTTTTGATTGGAGGCGATGTTTTATTTTATGAAAGCATTGGGCGAACAGATTTGCCGATGGGCAATCATCAAGACCTTTTGCATTCTATACAAAATAAATTGTTTGTTTTGCCCGATGAAACCGTCGTTTATTCGGGGCATGGCGGTAAAACAACGATTGGACATGAAAAAAAATATAATCCGTTCTTTTGAATTCGGATTAAATGGGATTTTTGGGGATTAAATAGGATTGATTTTTTGGATGAATGAGGATTCATAATCAATCCTCATTCATCCAAAAAATCAATCCCATTTAATCCAAAAAAAATCCCATTTAATCCTAATTCCAACCACCTAAATCTAATATGCTGGTTACAAATCAATTACAATTTCAATATTCCACTCATCGAACTTTCACATTTCCAAATATACAATGTGAAAAAGGCGAAAAATTGCTTTTACTCGGCGCATCAGGCGTTGGCAAAACGACTTTATTGCACCTACTCGGCGGCTTATTGCGTCCGACTCAGGGGGAAGTTTCCATCAACGGACAAAATTTAGCGGCGTTAAAAGGGACTCATTTAGACCATTTTCGCGGCAGAAATATTGGCATTATTTTTCAACAACCCCATTTTTTACGCGCACTCACTGTATCCGAAAATTTAATATTAGCGCAACAGTTAGCAGGTCTAAAAGTAGATAAGCCATTGATTTACAGCTTTTTAGATAATTTAAATATGGGACATCAGCGCGATGTGAAAACAGACCGTTTGAGCGTCGGC
>JBDKKX010000325.1:0-6600 GCA_039795795.1 Bacteroidota bacterium
AGGATTGTTTGGATTAAAATCCAAACAATCCTAAAAAATCAATCCCATTTAATCCCAAAAAAATCCCATTTAATCCGAATTCCAGCCTTTTTTTAAAATAAGTATTCCGACCTATTTGATTTTAATGGATAAGGCTATACCTTTGCACGGTTATAAGATTTATAACTTAAATCCGCCAATTGAAATCAACTATTACAACTAAAACCAATGAATCCATTTATTCGTCCCTGCAACCTTAAATACTTTGCTTTTCAATACCTGCAATCCAGCAGTTTTAAACAAAAATCATTTCAGACAACTGTGATGGCACTTCATTAGTCTCATTACATCCATTTGTCCTTTCAAAAACTTAAAAACAATGATTGGTATCCCGTTTTTAGCAACACTCTTATTCCTATTCGCGCTAAAAGGGCTCTTTAAGCAAAAACAAGCTATCATCAATTATATTTTATCACCTTATAAGTAAGACAAATGAAACAATTTTTATTTTCGATGTTCGCGACAGCGACATTTATGGGAAGTACGACGGCTCAAATCACCATCAACCGCGCTGATTTTGCAGTCTCAGGAACACAACTTGACTCTGCGGTTTGGAAACGGTTAACGAAAACAGGTACGGTTATCCCGACGATGGGGAATAATCAAGTTTGGGATTATTCCGCTCTAAAAGATTCTACGTCAACGATTTCTGCCGATTATTTTGCACCTGCGACGGGTTTTGGCGCACTGCCTGCGGCTTTTTCGGATGCAACTTTGGCTGCAAATACCGCTTTATCTTTTCAAGCATTCGTCTATCCTGTGCGCAATTTTTATAAATTAGACAATACAGGGTATCAGTTTTTGGGTTATGCGACGGCTGGAGCAGGGTTTTCCATCGCGTCCTTTACTTTTGGGGCAAAAGATTCCTTGATATTCCCGCCTCAAACCATGCGTTTTTCGACCCCGCAAACTTGGTATAGTTTCCCAACCACGAATAATAAAGTCTGGAAATCCACTTACAAAGATACGAGCAATTTCAAACTGACGGTGGCTGCCTTCGGAATCAATCAAACCGCAGGGATGCGCATTGCGACCGTGACTAATGTGGATACCATTGCGGGTTGGGGTACTTTGAAAATGCGGAATCCATCGGGCGGGACGGCATTAAGTTATGCGGTGTTGCTCCAACGCGAAAAAGTGACGCAAGTAGATAGTTTTTTCTTAGGCGGCGCGCCTGCTGCTGCCTTGTTATTGGATGCGTTTAAATTGACGCAAGGGAACAAAACGACTTATGAAACGGCTCATAAATTTCTTGGCATCGGTTTCAAAGAACCGTTTATGACCCTTTACACCAAAATCGGCGATACGGTGACGAGTGTGGTGCGCGGAGTGATTCCGGGATTGGGCTTGACGGCGAGCAATCGGGAATTGAATGAATATGCGATTGATACAAAAGTTTTCCCGAATCCGACGACGGAGGCGATTACGTTTGAATTCCAAAAAACCAATAATGCGAATTGGCATATTATGATTTACAACGCGGAAGGACAAATCGTGTCTCTTCACCGCGTAGATGGCGCGCAAGGTGCTGTAAATCAACGCGTTGAATTAAGTTCAGCACTTGCCAATGGTACTTATTTTTATAATTTGTTGGACGAGACTTCGCTGATTCGGGCGAATGGAAAGTTTATATTGGCTCATTAAATAGTCGTATAAGCTTGTTTTGTAAATTAAGATATAAAATGTGGGCGGCGAATAGAGGGTTTTAAACTTTCTATTCGCTGTTTTGTTTTAAATTTTTTGCTGGAAAATTTGTGTAATTCGTAGCAAAATAAAATTTTGAATTATAATGAAACGTAAAGATTTTATTAAATCCGTCATTGGCTTATCTTCTATGGCTACATTAGGTGCATTTAAAAATTCGACCGACGCTTGGAAAACGCAGGATGAAAAAATGCCTGTCCTTTTCGTCGGACACGGCAGCCCGATGAACGCGATTGAAGACAATGAATTCACGCGGGGTTGGAAAAATATGTTGATGTACATCCCAAAACCAAAAGCCATTTTAATGGTTTCGGCACATTGGGAAACCCAAGGTACGTTCGTGACGGCGATGGAAAAACCGCAAACCATTCATGATTTTGGCGGTTTTCCACAAAAATTGTTTGATGTGTCGTATCCTGCAAATGGCAGTTCATGGCTCGCGGCGGAGACCAAACAAGCGATTTCGACAACGCCTGTGGGTTTGGATACGGCTTGGGGGCTGGATCATGGGGCTTGGAGCGTTTTGAAACATTTATATCCCGACGCGGAAGTACCTGTGGTTCAATTGAGTTTGGATTACACCAAAGATGCCCAATACCATTACGATTTGGCGAAACAATTACAGGATTTGCGCAAAAAAGGCGTTTTGATTATCGGAAGCGGGAATATGGTGCACAATTTTCAATATGCCCAATTTCGAGGCGATTTCAATGCCCATTTTGGACATGATTGGGCGATAGAGGCAAATGAAAGTTTTAAAAAATTGATTTCGGAAAATAATTATAAAGATTTAATCGGTTTTAAAAAATATAGTACGGCATTACGGCTTTCCGCGCCAACGCCAGACCATTATTTGCCGATGCTTTATTCGATTGCGCTGCGCGAAACGAATGAAAAAGTAGATTTTTTCAATGATGCCGTCGTAGGGGGCTCGTTTTCCATGACTTCTTTGAAAATTGGATGATTTGAATTCGGAATGAAGGAATATTTGGAAAGCAGGACGCATTTTTTGGATTTTTTGTAAAAAAATCCTTAGTACGTGACAAAAATACTTTTCGGCACAGATTAAACAGATTCAACGAGATTTTCACAGATTTTTTTTGATTTTTAATGCTTAAAATCCAAAAAAATCTGTATCAATCTGTTGAATCTGTTCAATCTGTGATGAAAAGTATTTTTGTCACGTACTAAGAAAAAAATCCAAAAAATGCGTCCTGCTTTCCAAATTCAAAAACTTATTGTTTCACAATTTTATACACTTTTGCACCGATTTTGACGATATAAATGCCTGTCGCCATTCCCGTCCAATCTATATCCAATTGATGCGCTGTCGTTTGAAAAGATTGAACCCATCGCCCAATGCTATTATAAATAACAATTTTTTCTAAGGGTGCCGTCGATTCCAAATGAAAAACACTTTCCGACGGATTCGGAAAGATTTTAATCGTTGGATTATCGTTCAAATCCTGTGCAGCACTGACGAGCCGCAAATTCAATATCACCACACTATCACAACCCGTCGTACTTAATAAAGTATCTTTATAACTGCCTGCATTACAACGATTTACGCCCGCCCAAAGCAGACAAGAACCTGTTACAATCGTTTTAGAGACAGAATCCAAGGTCGGTTTACAAGAAAACTTTAAACGAATTGCCCGATTCTCCGCGTATTGCAATTGGGGCAACATCGAAAAATTGCCATTGCTTATCAAGCGCGCTTTGTAACGCCCTGTATCTACGCGCTGTAATAAATTGATATTTAAAATAACATTTTCTATAATAGAGCTATCATTTTTTACCCAACCTTGCGGCAATTGCAAACTATTGAAAATCCCAAAATCTCCATACAAAATATAATTTTGATTCGGTCGGACAATCACCACCGTATCTGGACGCGGATCCCGCCAAATGACAACTTCTCCCGCCGCATTGAAGGTCAAACCTGCCCAAGTATTCAAGGGTTGCTTCAAATCCCAATAATTGGGAAAACCACCCGACGTGTGATACATGTACGCTAACGCAATACTATCTTGACAATGCCCAGTGGTATCCCGATTGACTTGTACAGCATAAGCCGTATCCCGTCCCGTGATTTTGTCATGCAACGTATCCGCATAAAGCCCCGCAACATTCACGACCCGACCACTGGGCAGCTGGAAATCTCTATCGCCACAAAGCGATGCCACCCGATTGCCGCCATAGACTGTAGGAGAACACATCCCTGTACCGTTATTCCAATAATCCGCCCAACTTTGGGTCGAAAGATTGGGATTCAACGCAATATTCCCGCCCGATGCCCCCAACAAAGGACAATTGGTTTTAATCCTTGCGGGAATGCAGCCACTCAATTGATTGAATTCAAGTATCAAACTTCCTAACTTCGGCAAATTAAAATTGGGAATGCTGCCACTCAATTGATTATAGCCAATGCTGAGGATTTTCAAATTGAGCAAATTGAAATTCGGAAGGTTACCACTCAATTGATTATGACTCAAATCAAACTGCTCTAATTTTGGTAAATTGAAATTCGGGATACTATCACTCAACTGATTATAGCCCAACCCAAGTATTTTCAACGCTGGTAAATTGAAATTCGGAAGGCTACCTGTGAAATAATTATGATCCAAATAAAGATTGACTAAATTAGGCAAATTAAAATTCGGAAGGCTACCCGTAAAGTGATTACTACTAAGGTTCAGTTCATTCAATTGTGCAAAATAGACATTCGGAAGGTTGCCTCTCAATTCAGTGGAGCCGAGTTTAATCGTTGCTACACAACCTGTATTGGTTATGGTGATGCCTGACCAAGTATTTATCGAATTATCGGAAAGCCAATTCACTTTATTACTCCAACCTGCGCCATTCGTCGCGTTGAACAACTCCACTAATTGAATCGAATCTTGGCAACGACAGCTATTGTCCGCCAATAACCCAACCGTGTAAATCGTATCTAACAAAGGTGCTACATGGTGAATGGTATCGGAATACACGCCGACGGCATTCACGATGCGTCCACTTGGCAGGCGGTACTTGCGCGTACCACATTGATTTGCCGCAATGGAAAGCGTATCTGTCTTCGCAGCACACGCGCCCGTCCCATTATTCCAATAACTTGCCCAATCTTGCGTAGCAAGGTTGGGATTATTACCCAGGCTCCCAATACCAGTACCAATCAAAGGGCAATTGATTTTAATGCCTGCTGGAATACAACCACTCAATTGATTGTCGCCCAAATAAAGCACATGTAACTTAGGTAACTTGAAATTGGGAATGCTGCCACTCAATTGATTTTTGCCGAGTTGAAGTTGCTCTAATTGTGGTAAATTAAAATTCGGAATGCTGCCATTCAATTGATTTTGATAAAGCACTAAAACCTTTAAGTTCGGTAAATTAAAATTCGGAATACTACCAGTTAATTGATTATCCTCCAGAATTAACTGTTTTAATTGGGGTAAATTGAAATTGGGGATGGTGCCACTCAATTGATTTTGATTAAAATCCAAGTGCTCTAATTGCGGTAAATTGAAATTCGGAAGGCTGCCCTTTAAACCGCAATTGGCGAGGAAAATGTCAGTAACATTGCCTTCTGCGTTCAGCCGGATGCCTAACCAGGAATAAACGGGTTGTGTGAGATACCAAACAGCCCCATTCTTCCAATTTGCGCCATCGGTCGCATTATAAAGGGCTACTAATTGCAGGGAATCTTCTACATTGCAAACTTGGGCAGACGCGCCACTCAGTAAAGATACCATCCCAAAAATGATTATTGCGTAACGCATCTGGATTGTCTTAAATTTGTGAGTGTATAAAATGGATTTCCTTTTAAGACACGAAGATAAGTTGTTCCGTAGAAATAAAGTATCAAAAATGGATTTTCAATCCCGTAGGGATTTTTCTTGGGTGTATGAAAGTTACTTAATTCGGAGTGAAATGGAGCATCAGCACCGTTTTATTGATATTTTTTTGGAGCGCATCCCGCAAGTGGACATCAAACATGAGATTCTTTTAGAATTAAAATATATCAAAAAGGAAAATGCCAATCAGTGGGTGGACAAAGACGGCAAAATGGTCGATCCGCCCGCACCGCCGACTCCTGTAAAGAAAGTTGCGAAAACGCGAAAAGTCAAAACGGTTGCTCCGACAATGCCTGTTGTTGCCGCGCCTGTGCCTGTAAAATCGTTGTTAGAAGATGTTGCGGAAAAAGGGTATCAACAACTTTGTGCATATATGACGTTGCCGCGTTTTCAACGACCGAATCTTTTAGGATTTTGTTTGGTATTTGTGGGGACGGACTGTGCGAAAATTTTGCCGTATCCCAGTGCGGATATAATTGGAACGCGGATTTAAGCGGATTTGCAGGGATATTTGGATACATTGAGATACAAATGGGAACACGGAGGACGCGGATTTTACGAATTTACGCGGATTTTTTGGGATGTTTCATTCGATGCGAAAAGTAGGTTACAAATTGTGATACGAATGGATGTACGGATTTCACGGATTTCACCGATTCGTACGGATTTTTTTATTTTTTTGCTTGGATTTCGAGCAGAAAATTCCAAAAAAATCCGTATGAATCTGTGAAATCCGTAAAATCCGTACATCCATTCGTATCCTAATGTATCCAAAAGTGTAACCTAAAAATGAAACATCCCAAAAAATCCGCGTCCTCCGCGTTCCAATTCGTATATCAAATTATTTTATTATCTTCCATTCATCGAATTCAAAAACTCTTCATTGCGCGTCGTATGTTGAATATGTTTCATCATAAATTCAAGTGCCTCTTCGGGTTCCATATCCGCAAGGTGATTGCGCAACAAGAACATCCGTTGAATCGTATCGCGGTCGAGCAACAAA
>JBDKKX010000326.1:0-6581 GCA_039795795.1 Bacteroidota bacterium
TTGACCCTATATTAAACATTTTTAGAAATTTGCCCAAAGAAAAGCATCCTTTTTCGATTGGGCAAATTTTTTTTAACCTTTTTTTAACCCTCTAAATTCGGTTAAATGTTTTATCATGTAGAGTGAGTTGACCCTATTAAAGCACTAAAACCAGATGAAGAAGAAGCAAAACAGAGTGGTTTTAAATTCACTACACCTGGTGTTTATCATTTTGAACTTCAAGCAGATTACAACGGATTAGTAACGGAAAGCAACGAAAATAATAATTATGCAAGTTCCAGTAATAACGGAACTGTTAAAGCTAAAACAAACAGTGCCTTCCAATTAACTGTCGTCGTAACTGACCCAACAGGCAAAATTCAACCTAATTATGACCCAAATATCAAAGTAGATATTTTATATATGGGTAGCAAAACAATTCATTAAACCATGAAAAATAATTTTATTAGCATCCTATTAATAAGTTTAGTAATTATCTGGGGTATAAACTGCAAACAAGAAGATACTACGCCCAATACTGATAATTATAATCCAGCCCAACATAATCATTTAATTAAATCTTCCCGAATTTTTGGCAACGGGGGCGAAGAAACTGTATTTAAGTGCATGATTAATTCTGCGGACGGCAACGCCTATTACATCATGTATAACAAAAATAATGCTACTTCCTTTGATGTAGTGGTTGGTTCAAATGGGATACCTGTGAGTAGTAGCAGTACTTCTAATACCGCAAATTATGAAATTGGTAAAATTCAGTTTGATGGCACTAAAATATGGAATAAATATACAGGATTTAGTGCCCGAAGAATCAATACTTTACCATTTAATTCAGGAAAATTAAAAGACGCGATTGCTGCCGTTGGTCATAATAGTAATAGTGGATTTATAGCAGTATATGCAGAAGATGGACAAAAAATTTGTGAAAAAGCGGTCTCCCAAATCAATAAATCGGTTTGGTTCAATAGTGTAAAGGTGATGCGGTATGATGCGAATTATACGTATTTGACAGCACTTGGTGGTTTAAACGACACGTTAAATCATATCACCTATCCGTATTTAGCAAATTTTCGCCTAAATAACAGTGCCTTAACGCTTACCATAGAATCAGAAAATTGGTTTACGATGTTGCCGCAAGAGCATTTTGTAAATTTTGAGCTTACCAATGAAGTTGGTACGCCTATTATTGCAACTACAAATAACGAAGATGATTCCAAAATAGGTGCATTCAAAATAAGCAGTAATAATATTATTATTTGGCAACAGCATTTTAACGAGCCCAACGGAGCAATTTATATAAATATGTATAATAAAATTATTTGTGATAATCAAAGAATATACTTGAATGGGGTAACAGATGATAATACGAAAGCTGTATCCAGCCTTGGCAATAAATGGAAATCTGGATTAGTAATGTGTTTAGATAACAATGGTAATGTACAATGGCGACAAAAAGTTAGTTTAACAAAGGAAGAAGAATATGGAAACAATTTATTGAAATATGGGAATTATTTGTTATTGACAGGCACACATTCATCTTACTGTAGTTTAAATAATGATAAAAAATGTGAATATTCTCGCAGCAACGGGTTGATTTCAAAAATAGACATGCTATCTGGAAATATAGTTGCTAACTATACTTTTGGTGAAAAAAATAGTGCTTCAGGTTTATATAATTCTGTAATTATCAATAATGCCAAACTATTATTGGGTGGATATACCAATTTTGATAGTTCAAAAGGAATTTATCAAGGTTGGTTGATAGGTGTTAACCTATCCGATTTATAATAGCAATAACCTATTTTTTAACTATCAATTTTAGTTCAAATGAAAAACGTAATTTTAATGGCTGCATGTGCCATTATTCTATTGACTTCGTGGGCTACAAAAAAGCCTCAACGATTGGCTGAGAAGTGCGAATACACCTCACCGTCAGGTCAATGCACCGCAGGCGTTCGGGAAGATAAAGGCGGCTTTGCTAATGGTGGAAATATTTGTAATGGCGTTATGTTTGGCGGCAATGCCAAAGATTGGTATGCCAATGCTAAAACCAAATTTGGAGATGCAGCCGTTGGTTCCACGCCCCGAGTAGGTGCAATCGTCGTTTGGGGCAGCAATACATCCAGTTCAAACGGTCACGTGGGCGTGCTTATCGGTCAAGATGACAAGGGCAATTGGAAATATAAAGCTAAAAATGATTATCCGAATGGCACTAATTGGTCAATACGATTAGTATCCGAATATGCCAATAGTAAAAATCGGGTTAAACCCATTGGATATATTTATACTTGGAAGTAATGGATTATTTTTATAATTATTTAAAAATCAGCGATTTATGAAAAAAACAATTTTAATGAGCCTATTTGTTCTGATAGGCTGTGCAGTTCAAGCACAAAGTAGTGCGAAAAAACCTACGCAGCCACCTGCTGCTAAACCACTGCCAACACCCGCGCCACAGCGTCCTGCACCGCCAAGCAGAAAGCCTGAACCGCCTACTACGAAACCACCTAAAGGAAAACCGTTATAAAGCATTTTTCTTAGTACAGGACAAAATTGCATTATTTCTTCTTTCATGTGTAGGTTATGGAGTGAATGCTCAAAAAAGCAGGTTTCAAGTTTGATGGCACATCAAAACGCTTTGTTGTAGTAACAACAAGGCGTTCTTAATTATTTGGAATCAATGATTGATAATCATTAAGCCTTCTTATCGCGTAAACCTAAAATGTAAATCATTGATTATAAATAAATTGTATTTCAAATTCATGCGATAGCTTTACACTATGAAGTCCATGTTATGTGTTATAGTTTTTATTTTAAAATACAAAATGTGTTAAAAATGTGACTGTAAGTCAACTTTTTTAAAAGATTATGGTTTTGTAAGTGCTAATTATTGTTAATTTGCGGCTTATTATTCACCAAAATTTTGAGTAACGATTATTCTATAATTAATTATTAAACTATGATAAAACGCGATTTCAATCAATCGTATTTAGTTTCTCCGCCTGTGATGTCTCCACGCGTTACGGATGAAACTTTGCAAACCCATATTTCTTTGAAATGGGAGTACGTGCCGCAAGCAGTGCGCTTGCATGGCAATTTATCCTTGTATTTGCAGTACAATCTCGAAAAAAAGGCATTTGAATGGGTGGAAAATCCTCAATTCCGCTTGGATACGACTTTTGTGTTTGAAGTCATGAGTGCCGCTTTGGTGGTTTATCGGCTGATGTGCCTTTTTTTAGAACCGCCGAGAATTAGCAAAGACGCTTACAAGACGCTTTGGGAGTATCCGTTGAAACATGTTGCGACAGGCAATACGTTTATTTTGTTGGATTATAAGGCGAGTTTGAGTCTCAGCACAAAGTTTAGTCATTGTTCTGAAATGCCGCCCGATTTCGCTAAAGATGTGCTTGAGTTGTTAAATTTTTTAGTGTCCAATCAAGTAACTCATCCTTATGATGGCGTTTTAGCAGGAACGGTTGCATGATGCTAAAAAATTGCCTCACAAAATGAACAATTCCAACGAATAGGCATTTATACAACATGGATTTTTGGCAATATATACTACTATTTGCCGCCGTGTTAGGAGGTGGCTTATTGGCATGGTCGTTTCAGAAGGCGAATATGCAACGTTTAAAATTGGTATTATCGTTTTGTGGGGCATACATATTAGGCATTATCGTCCTGCATTTGATACCAGAAGCCTACGCGCTTGAATCATCCAGCGCGGGTCACGCGCCGCCCATTGGTTTGTGGGTGTTGGGCGGCTTCTTTTTGCAACTTTTCTTAGAACAATTATCGCTGGGCGTGGAACATGGGCATATTCACGACCATCATCATACGACGCGACCGATGTTTGCGTTGCAAGTGATTTTTGGTTTATCCGTACATGCGTTTGTGGAAGGATTGCCATTAGGTTTGTACGCTGATTTTCACGCTCAACAAGACGCACACGGTCATTCGCATAACCATTTATTCTATGGTATCATGTTTCACAAGGCTCCAGAAGCCTTTGCTTTGGTTTTATTATTGATGATGAGCCGTTTTACCCCGAAAGTGATTTTTGGAGGACTGATTTTTTTTGCATCCATGTCCCCTTTAGGTGCGTTATTGACCGTTTGGCTACATCCTAACGAAACGATTTTAAAACAAATAATTGCTGTCGTCATTGGTTCCTTATTACACGTTTCCACAACAATTCTTTTTGAAACCGATAATACCGCCGAACATCGCATTTCCAATCAAAAATTAATGGCTATTATCGTTGGAATTGGTTTATCCTTACTCACCATTCTTTAAACCCTGCCGTTTCCGCTTTGGAAAATTACGATACAATCGATGTACGGATTTTTTCTTGTCATTCCGTAGGAAACTGAGATTCCTACGGAATGACAAGAAAAAATCCGTACAAATCGGTGAAATCCGTAAAATCCGTACACCCATTGTATCGTAATTTTTCTTGATTTGTCCTTTTGAATCTATTTATTAAAAAAATTACAAATATTTTTGCAAAAATATTTGTAATTTAAACATGTGTTTTATAACTTTGCATTGTAATAATCAACAAAAACATATTTATAACAATCCAATTGTTTTAAACATGAAAGCCCTATTTTCCCTTACATGCTTGCTTGTAAGCACGTTTTTTCTATGCCCTGTCTCGGCACAAGTTCGATGGATAGGCGCGCCCACAGGTGGTCTTTGGACGACTGCTTCTAATTGGAGTACGGGCATTGCCCCAAAAGCAACCGATTCGGTTTTACTCAGCAGTACATCCACCGACACGTTAGCGATTCGCAACATTCCTGCAATCCTTTCCTTAGTCAAACTGCGCATCGCAGCGAACACCAAAGTCAAATTTTGGGGGGACACGACGACGGTTATGACGTTGACAGGTGGTGCAGGAACGGATTTGATGATTGATTCAACAGCCGCACTGACCTTTGCTGCTGACACTAATTTTAGTGTTGCTCGTGGGATTCAAATCAATCTCGCAGCAGGTGCAACAGCAGAAATTTTTGGACACCTTCATTTTACGTCGAATGGCGCGTTGAGTAATCCGCATCGCCTGCAAGCCCTTTCGACAAATGCCATTGTTTTTAGGAATAAATCGACGTTTACGATGGGCAATGGGGCGGTCGGCAACCCTTTTGGTACAGGTTCTGCTCCGTCTGCAACGCAAACCGTCCTATTTGAAGATGGGGCGACCTATATTTTCAATAGTGGGTCAAATCCTTTTGGCGCGACGAACATGAGTGTCACGACTTTCAATCCCAAAAGCAATTACAAAATCAATGTTTCGGGTTCTGCATTGAGCAATCGCACTTATGGCAATGTGGAATTGACAAGCCCGAGTTACAATAGTACCTCTTCTGGAACGAGCGTTTTTACAATCAACGGAAATTTGACGATAAGTGCGGGCAAAATGAAATTGAATTTGACGGGTGGTATTCAGGTCAAAGGGAATGTACAGGTCGCAACGGGTGCATCGTTGACCTTGGGTTCTGATGTGGTTTTGACCCTGAATGGAACGACAGAACAGACTTTGACTCATCAGAAAAATTTGATTTTCACCGATTCCAGTACGGTCTTAAAAGTGGCAAATCCAATGGGCGTTCGATTGAAAAATGCGTTGGTGCTACATACTTTAGAACTTGCAAATGGTTCGTTGCTTTTAGATAGTGCGGATGTGGAGGTGACGCATTTTATTACGGGCGGCTCTGTGGCGAGTCATGTTGTGACGAGTGGTATCGGAACGCTCAAGCGTCCGAATGTGGGTGCAACGACGATGAATTTTCCAGTCGGCGCGTCCAAAACGAGTTATAACCCTGTTGCATTGACGAATGCGGGTGCGTTAGACACGTTTTCGGTACGGGTGGATACTGTTGTAACGAATCCGCCCGCATTTAGAGGTAATTGTAATTTTATTATGAATCGCGCATGGCATATTAGCGAAAAAATGGCGGGAGGCAGCAATGTGATGGCAGCGTTTCAAATGGATTCCTCGAAATTGAATTTAAATAATACGACTTTTACACCTGCAACTGTTATCTTGGGACATTATAATAACAATGTTTGGAACGAATTAACGGCTTCCCGAAATGGAGAAACGGTTACGGTGATGGGATTAACGCAATTTTCTACGTTTGCCATTGCGAATGCGGGTGCATTTACGCGCTTGGGGGTAACGGATACGAGATTGCAGTATGGTTTGAAAAGCTATCCGAATCCAATGCAAGATGTTTTAAATATAGAAATTTTAAATCCTTCGTTTAACAATGAGGAAATGGTTATTTTGGATGCTGTGGGGCGTGTACAAGCGCGACAACCTTTGACAAATGCCATGCGATTTATCACAAATGATTGGTTATCAGGCATTTACTTTATTGCGATGGCGCATAATGGCAATTTGCAAATTATAGATAAAATCGTGAAAAAGTAATTGAACGAAGTCTTAGTACGGGACAAAAAAGGGGTAGAGCGAATGGGAACACGGAGGACACGGATTTTACGAATTTACACGGATTTTTTTTTGAATTTATATTGGATTTTAAACGTAAATTCAAAAAAATCCGTGTAAATTCGTA
>JBDKKX010000327.1:0-6578 GCA_039795795.1 Bacteroidota bacterium
ACTCAATAATAATTTTCTGGTTTGTACTAAATCCGCTTTTGCCATTTGCACCGATTCAGCTAAATGCAATTGCGGAATGACATCCGATTCCAATCGATTCGCGTATTGCGAAGGCGTTAATTTGAACCATTCTGCCGCCGTACTCACGCCGACAACGTGAAATCGCCATAATTTATCCGCATCTCGCACGATTTCATCCTCTTTCGATTTGGCAAAAGTCCGCGTATCGTGTCCATCAATAATCGTTTGAACTTTTTGGATAAACGCATCGTCATAACCACACGATTTCAAAACAGCCACACACAAACGCACGCCTTCCGATTCGTGCAAATACCGAACATCACTTTGCAAAAAATTCTCTGATTGAAAACCTTTCGTAAAAATATCTTCCGCATCAATCGAATACCAACCAATATCATGTAAAATAATGCTTGCTTGAACTAATGCGGCATCTGCGTCGGGATAATATTTTAATAATTTTAATGCGTAATCGTATGATAATGGTATATGAATGTCATTTTTGCGGACGCGCATGTATTTTTCGGCAGCTTTTAAGATATTTTCTGCTTTGTTCATTTTTAAACTTCGTTAATGGATAAAGTTGTCGAGGTTAACACCTGACAGGTTTTAAAAACCTGTCAGGTGTTGAACTGGTTTACACCTGATAGGTTTTTAAAACCTGTCAGGTGTTGAACCCTCGTTGATGAATTAATTCAATATCGTTACTTCGCCCGTTGAGCCGTTTACACGAATCAATTGACCTGTTTTAATCGCTGTGGATGCCGAACCCGTTCCTGTTACCGCAGGTAAGCCGTATTCCCGACAAACAATCGCTGCATGAGACATCATTCCACCAATATCCGTTACAGTAGCCTTGATTTTGCCGAAAACAGGTGCCCAACTCGGAGCCGTCACCCGCGTCACGAGGATTTCCCCTTGTTGCAACAAATGTAAATCATCTGGCGAATGAATCACTCGCGCAAAGCCTTCCACCAAACCGGGAGAAGCCGCCATGCCTTTTAATTCATTTTTATTCGCACTGCCTTTGAGCCAACCTTGAACGCTATCCGTCGTGATACCCCAAAGCATAATCGTAAACGGTTCTGTAACCACTGCGGGCGGTTCATTGAAAGCAGGTTTAGGCGGTTGCGACTGGAGCGCGTCAATAATTTTTTTGCGTCGAGCAATTTCAGCAGGCAAATAATCGGGTCCAATCGGCGGAACGCCTACTGCCCAACCATTAGAGTAATCAAATAAAATTTGGTGAATCTCCTCTCTGCGGAAATAAAACATATCTCCTTCCGCTTTCCAGAAGCCCGCATCTTTCAACAAATTGCTTAATGAACGCATTTTACGCCAAAAAACACCCATCGTCCAATGTTCAATATAGAAATTATGGTTTTCCACATACGGAAAAACCACTCGCGCTAAACCTAATTTGCCGTTAAAAGCCGCTTTTGCCTCCTCATTTGGAAGGAAATCCGTATATTCTTCAGTGATACGGTCGCGTTCCGCAGCGATTTTAGCCGTCGGACGCTCAATCGTTTCCCCTTTTTTGAGGCGTTTGATATAATCCTTGATATAATTAAACGGAATTTCGGGATGCTCAATCCAATATTTGTCAGACGAGTAGAAACCACCGCCTGAAGTAAAGTTGAACCAAGGATTCTTAGCCGCTTCCCATGCTTTAATCCACTTTCTGCCCCGCGCTGTATTATCCATCGTGTCAAACGCATCTGCAAAATCACGATTTATAATCGTTTCATCTACATTGACTTCAATCGCTAAATGCGCTAATTTTTGTAATTCTTCGTCGGGTTTAAACAAATCGACTTCTACGCCTTGAACCATTTTCGCAATTGCCAAATCGGGAATGCCAGGGAAAGTTTCTTTGCAAAAACCAAAAAAATCAAGGTACGCCGCGTAACCCAAATTCAAAAATTCAAAATGATATTGCCATGCTTTGTAACATAATTCAATCATTTTGTTATAATTCTTGATGAGTTTGAAAGTCGGGTCAAGCCCTTTGCCTTCTTTAACCCATTCAATATCAATGACTTCTGGCAAAGGTTCAAAATGAACCGATTCCATTTTGTCAATAACTTTTTTGACTTTTTTATGCCAATTCTCCAATAAAGAACCCCAATTCATAAAATAATGCCCTGCTCTTTCCAAAAATTGCGGCACCCGCGCCCCAATCAATTCTGGCGCAACGCCCACAGGACTCATATAAACATAACCGTTATGAATTTTGTAATCAATCCCATTCGCAGGCGGAATTAAATATTGTCGAGTATTGTATTGACCCAAACATTTGACGGCAAATTCAACTGTCATTGCATCAAACGGTTTAAAGACTTGGGGCCAATGTTGGGAATCGCAAAAGAAAAATTTAGTTTCTTCTCGTTCGCGGAGGTTCTCGTGGAACGTCAAAAAAATAAGGATAAAAAATATAATTTTTCAATAACAAGACAAGCCAGATATCAACTTATCAAATAACTGTTTTGTTTTATGAAAACAAAAAAAATATGTATTTTTTACAAAAAATAGCTGTTAAAATTTTGCAAATTCCTATAATATAGTTTAGTTTTGTGCCGCGTTAATTGGGATTTTGGGTTGGCTAATAAAATATTAATTGCTTTTTAGTCGTAAAACCAAAAAAGTGCTTCCAGTATCACAAGGATTGAAATTCCACTAAAAAATGGTCAGGTGTCACCTCGCCCAAACCCCAAGACGCATCAATCACAATTTTAGAACGGTCGCCATTTATCGGATTGAGCGTCATCGCAACCCCTGCTGCTTTCGCATTCACCATTTTCTGAATCACAACACTCATCAAAATATGTTCTTCTCCAATGTTATGGTCGCGGCGGTAGGTAATTGCACGAGACGTGAAAAGGCTCGCCCAACATTTTTTAATATGTTCGATTACCGCGTTTTCGCCCACCACCCATAAGTAAGTATCTTGTTGACCCGCAAAACTGGCATTGGGCATATCCTCCGCATTCGCAGACGACCGAATCGCAACAGGCAAATCATCGTTATGATTCGTCCGTTCACACAATTGTTGATATGCCTTTTTAATATTATTTTCCATTTCGACAGGCATCGCCATTTGAAAAATTTGATTTCGGAGGTCGGCAGAAATGCTATCTAAATTGCTAAAACCTTGATAATCAATACTTTGAATTTGAGCCATCAACGCATTTTTTAAACCAGTTGCTGCAAGAACGTCCCTATAAGCATCCGTCGTGACGCAGAAACCGATGGGTACAGGGAATTTTGCAACGCTCACCCGCGCAAGACTGGCTCCTTTGCCGCCTAATTTGTCGTAATCGGCAGGCGTAGATTCGTTAAAAAAAAGGGCGTATTTTTTCATATCCTTCTTTTATCAAAATTGTTTTTTTAATGCTTCTTTTCAATCCCACTGAACGTGTAGCGCAACAGGCGCACGAAAAGAGGTATTATGCGGAAATTCAAAAATTTGATTGGGTTTTAAAGTCAAATTCGGAATTCGTTTCGTCAGCTCTTCCAATACCACTTTTAATTCTAATTTCGGCAACGGCGCACCAATGCAAAAATGGATTCCAGCACCCATCGAAAGATGTTGCCCCGCATTAACCCGTTGAATATCAAAGGTTTCGCCATTGGGAAACTGCGCTTCATCCCGATTCCCAGATGCCATGACCAATAAAATATCCGCCCCTTTCGGCAAAGTCACGCCGCCAATCACGGCTTCTTCCGTCGAACGCCGCCGCCAAGTTACAATCGAAGGGCTATACCGCAAAATTTCTTCCACCGCATTCGGAATCAAAGCAGGATTTGCCCGAATCGCTTCCCAACTTTTAGGATGCGCCAATAATTCCCGAATCCCATTTCCAATCAAAGAAGTCGTCGTCTCATGCCCCGCGAAAAGCAACGAATAACAAATACCTGCAATTTCTCTATCCGAAATATCGTGTCCTTCCTCCTGCAACGCCACTAAATCCGGAGGCAAATCATCTTTCGGATTGGATTTGCGACTGCTCACAATATATTTACAATAATTCCAATAACGAACCATGTTTTCGGCATGAATCACTTGGTTATCCTCCGACAAATCGCCCCAAGTCATCAATAAACGACTCTCCGCCCAACTTTTTACTTGATTTACGTCCTCATCAGGCACGCCCAAAAGCATAAAAATCACGAATGCAGGTAAATCATACGCCAATGCTCGAATGATTTCGGCTTCTCCTTTTGTTTTGAAATCATCAATCATCCGAATCGCCAAGGCTCGAATCTTCGGTTCCATCTTTCTGTAACGGCTCAACGTCAATGCCATACTCGCAACCCGTCGAATCCGCGTGTGGTCAGGCGGTACGCGCCCCGAAAGCCCCGATAAATTAACCATATCGCCCGCCTCCATAATCGCTTTAGCCTTCGGCAGAATTGGGCGTAACGGCACTTGCGCATTTTCAGAAAGGAACACTTTCCAATTTGTAAAAATTTCTTTTATATCCGCATAACGCGTGACCACCCAATATTTCAATTCTGTATTGTAAAAAATGGGTGCTTCTTCCCGCGATTTCTGATAAAATGGAAACGGATTGCTCAAATCAAACGGTTTGAACTCATTTGCCAATTTTTGATGATACGGACAACCTTTGATATCTTTCATAACCCACACTCGTTTTTAGAAAACAGTTTCAGAATAATATTTGGAATAAAAAACAATTTTAATGATATATTCTTTTTGAATCCATCAATACACGTTTATTATTTCAATTTTTAAATCAAAGCAAAGGTATTATTTGAATCTTTGGTTTTTCTTTGGTTTTGGATATACATTCATTTTTTTTCAATTATTTTTGCATAAAGGGCAATCATTTCTTGCGAAGGCGTTCCTAAATCAAATTTTTTCAGCGATTCACAATACAACCGATATTGCCGATGCACCGCGTCCATCCGATTACTCGCCGCAAATGACAATATTTTCTCCCGATGCGCAGGTTCCGAACTCGGTTCGAGCGCAAATGCCTTCTCACAATAATTCAATGCTTCTGAAATATTGCCCATTTGTCGGTGAATCGTCGCCAAACTATACAATAATTTATGGTGCATGTTTCGATACCAAAACCGACGACTCCAACACCAATCTTGTTCCGTATTCTCTAAATATTTTTGAGGAATGTCTGCCAATAAATCCCCTTGATACAAACGTTCCGCCGCTTGATAGACAAGAAGGGCTTGTTCAAAATTTTTTTGTTGAAAATGCTCATTTCCTTTGAAACACAATTCTTGAAACATAGGCAAATCAATCCAACTATCTGGCGGCAAGGTCAAATAATACCGATTATTTTGCATCAAAATAAACGAAGTATGACCAAAATCACCTTCTGGATTGCCCCCTAAAATCTCTCGCAAATATCGAATGGTATGATACAAACGATTGGTACTCAACGTTATATCCAAAATATGCGACCACAGTAAATCCGCCAATTCTTCGGTGGACGCACCTTTTTCACCCTTGAACAAGAGATAAGCAAAAAGCGTTTTTACTTTTTTAGTTGCGCCGCCTTTGGTTTGCCAATCTATCAATTGCCCATTATTGCGATACACTTTCAAATCCCCAAGACATCGAATTTTCCAACGACCTTCTTCATTTTGATTGGTTTGAATATTTGTTAATTTGCTAATCGGATAATCTTTTGGAGCAATGACGGATGGGACAAAGTTCGTTGGATTGGAATCCGTATCGGTATGATTTGGATCCATTTGACTCAACCAATAATTGAATTGAGTCCGCGGAGCCTTGGTTTGAAAAATCGCAGGCGGCAAATAATAAGGATTCGATTTCAAACCCGCTTGCGTAAAAATCACAGGATGCGCATACAAACTCATTAATAATTGTTCATCCAACAAAATGGATTCATTATAAAGACAAAAAATGCTAAGAGATTGATTATCAATAAGTTTATGCAATTCAAGATAAAAATTGCGCAGATAAATGGCAGCAGAAGGCGTGCGAACTGCCCAAGACATTTCTAAAAATAAGGTTAAAGGACGGTTTCCATCGGCTATTTTTGCTTTTATTTTCTGAATCGCCAATTCAAACCTAAAAACAGGCTCGCGCAAGCCCAATTCAGCCGATGGAATAATTTCTCCCTGCTGTGAAAAAGGCTTCAAGGCAGCCCGCACACTGGGAATCGGATGCTCGTCCGCAACATACAGCCAAAATGTAGGTGTCATAGCCGTTATTGCTGCCCACAAATCCGCCGATTTTTTGTAAAACAAACCAATCAAAGCCATTTTTAAGATTTAAGAAAGGAGGAATGATAAATTATTTTGCCCCGAATTACACGAATTTTTCACGAATGATTCGTGTAAGCAAACTTATCTTGAATTATTTACTCAGTACGGGACAAAAATATTTTTCATCACAGATGGAACAGATTCCGCGAGATTTTCACAGATTTTTAATGCTTAAATTGACGTGGTTAAAATGGTTATAAATAATTGTAAATCAATGAGTTGAAGGGATATGATTTAGAAAAAGGCATTTTAAAATATATTTATTTTTTTTATAAATAGTTAAA
>JBDKKX010000328.1:0-6572 GCA_039795795.1 Bacteroidota bacterium
TTTTTTAGGATGATTGGGATTTTAGAGCAAATCTTAATCATCCTAAAAAATCAATCCCATTTAATCCCAAAAAAATCCCATTTAATCCGAATTCCAACCGTCCTAATATCCCAAAACCGCAAATTTCCCCGCACTCGCAGGATCCAATTTGGACATAACAGCAATCACCCGTTGTTTTTGTTCACGTCCGCTATTTTTAAAAATCTCAATCAATTCCGAAGCCTTCGTATTACCAAAAACTTTAACCAGTAAAGCATTCGGATACACATCATTAACATCTTTTAACTTATCCAAAACTTGCAAAATCACTCCTTTACATTTTTCAACATTCGTGCCTGCAAGATCCAAACCCAAGCGGTGATAATCGTACATCGCCTGCCGATACGACCGAAAACGAGGTGCTGTAGCATTTTCCACCAACCAATACCGCGTCGTATTCCCCAAATTTTTCCCTTGCCATTCTGGTTTATAGTCCGAAGGAATCGCATTTGCAATATCTTGCGCCGCCTGCCAGTACGGGTCGCCGCCGCCAGATGCAAAACTATCATAATCTGTCGCCAAAATACAAAAAGCATAATACGAGAAAACCGCCGTCAAATTATCATTAAAAATATTTTTAGCATATTGAAGCGGTTGAAATTGCTCGTACGAAAACGCAAAATCTTTATCCAAATACACCAAAAGCGGCGTACTCGCATCGCTGCCATGAATCGGGCGCGCCGACGTAATACTCAATTCGCCACGAAACGTCGTCGTACTCAATTCCTCTTTGATAGTCAACAAAATGTTACCCGTCAACCGTTCTTGAGTTTCAAAAACATCTTCTGTCCATTTCGTATTGTTCAAAAAATCTCGAATACTCGTTTCCAAGGCTTTAAAAACTTTGGGGTCTGTGGCACGCGCTTGTGGATTTGCAACGGTCACCGTAAAGTTCAATTCTTGCGCAAACAAGCAGGAACTATTGATTATCAATATAATCAGTATTATTTTTTTGAATAAAATCATAAATTTTATTTTTATTTTATTTCACTTAAAATGCTTTTCAATGTATTTGCAATGTCTGCCGCAACCGATTTTTTATCCTTCAAATCAAATTTTTTAATATTATTTTCATCCAAAACGATGGTAATTTTATTGGTGTCATGCTGAAAACCCGCGCCCGCGTCGCGCAACGAATTCAAAACAATGGCATCCATCTTTTTACGCCGCAATTTAGAAACGGCATTTGCCAATTCTTCATGCGTCTCCAACGCAAAACCAATAATTCGTTGTTTGGCGGTTTTGCGCCTGCCCAATTCGGCAGCAATATCCGCAGTCTTCTCTAATTCAATGGTTAATGTATCTGATTTTTTCTTAATTTTTTCCGTAGCCACCGTTTGCGGACGATAATCCGCCACCGCCGCCGCCAAAATCGCTGCATCGCAATTGGGAAAAAACTGAGTTGCCGCATCGTACATTTGTTGCGCGGATTCTACTCGAATCGTTTGAATACCAACGACTTGCGTACTCAACGCAGACGGTCCCAATATCAAAAAAACTTCCGCCCCGCGTCTTGCCAACGTTTCCGCTAACGCAATCCCCATTTTCCCCGACGACCGATTGCCAATGAAACGCACAGGGTCAATCGCTTCGTATGTGGGACCTGCCGTTATCAAGATTTTTTGTCCCTTAAAATCCATTTTTTGGTTAAAAAAAGCATCCAAATGGTGGAAAATCGTTTCAGGTTCAGCCATCCTGCCGTCCCCGACCAAGCCAGAAGCCAATTCACCGCGTTCCACAGGGATTAAATGATTGTGATACGATTGCAATTTCAAGACATTTTGTTGGGTTGCGGGATGCTTCCACATGTCTAAATCCATCGCAGGCGCGAAAAAAATCGGGCATCGCGCCGATAAATAAACCGCCGTAACAATATTATCGCACAATCCGTTGGCTAATTTTGCCATCGTCGTCGCGGTGCAAGGCGCGATAACCATCGCATCCGCCCATAAACCCAGTTCTACATGATTATTCCAACCGTTTTCCGACATAATTTCAGTCCAAACGGGTCGTTTACTAAGGGTCGAAAGCGTTAGAGGCGTGATAAAATGCGTCGCAGCTTCCGTCATCAAACACTGCACTTCCGCGCCCGATTTGATTAAAAGGCGCGTCAAAGCAGCGATTTTGTAAGCGGCGATGCTGCCTGTAATCCCAAGTATGATTTTTTTTGGTTTCATTTTTTTAACTTTTGGAAAGTTTCCCGAACTAGTGCTGTCCCAAATAAAGTAAAATTTAATTTTTAGACAAAATATTATTTGGGTTGTGATACGATTGGAACACGGATGACACGGATTTTACGGATTTACACGGATTTTTTGGAATTTATGCTTAAAACCCCAGCATAAATTCCAAAAAAATCCGTGCCATCCGTGTTCCAATCGTATCACAACCCAATAATATTTTGTGATTTTTTTTTTTGAGACAGCCACGAATTGGGCTTTCTGGGCAAAATGCGGTGTTCGTTTGGGCAAGACGCGATAAATCGCGTCTCTACAATTTTCCTATTTATTTTGGGCTTAATGCAGTAACAACTTGAATGAATTATTCATTTTACGGATTGATATTTAAAATACCAATGAGTGGTAATGAATTTTAATGTTAATAAAATAGGTTTTCTGGCAACTGTGCCAACCATTCAAAAAAGCCACAAATCTCTGCTGAAATTCGTGGCTTTTTTGAATTTTTAGCCTAAACCTTCTGTATTATCTTTCGTTTTGCGCGGTTTCAGCCATTCGATATGCTTGCGCAAGGCTTCCCAATCATTTTCCATCAACATTTTCGCCTGCGCCGACCAACCTGTGGGGTCTAACAACCGATATTCATCGCCCGCCGCCGCCAATATCATCCGCAATTTTATAATATCTGTCTCTGCCAATACTTTCCAAGTCGTCACGCCACCTTCTTTTAAAATGAGCTCCACTTTTGGTCCGATGCCCTCAATCGCTTGCAAATTATCTGGAGTCATTTTAGGAATTGCAGGCGCATTCGCATCCGTCGTTTCGGGGGTAGCAGGCGCAACCACTTTCATTGCCATCGGCACAACCACATCTGTCGTTTTGGACGGCTCTATTTTACGGTCCTCATCCATCAATTTTTGCAAATGCTCATTCGTGATTTCCAAATCGGGTTCAACCGTTGCGGAAGTCACTTCGGGTTTGCCCGTGTCCTCGACGAAAAAATCCGATTTTGCTTCCGATTGAACCGCGCCCTCTGGTTTCGCATATCGAAACGCGCCATTTGCAACCCTGCCGAGTGCCGCTTTTTCAAACATATCCACTTTATCCCGCAAATCATCATTTTCAGACGCAATTGCCGTGAGTTTTCCCCGCGCTTCCGTCAACGCCTCTTGCAAACTCGCCACTTCGCTATGCAGCGAACTCGCTGCGGCTGCATCTGCTTTTAAGGCATCGTAAGTCGTTTTTGAGCTTGTAAGTTGGTTGTTAAGTGCTGCAATCTTCGTCGCCTGCGCGATAAAATCGCCCTGAATCTTGGATTTCTCACCTTCCACGAGTTTCAAACGCATCCGTAAATCTTCGATTTCAGAATGTGGAACGCTCAAAGCTGCCTGTTTTTGCAACGATTGTATTTGCTCGTGCAACGTGATTTTATCTTTGGCACGTTTTTCCATTTCGGCATTTAAAGCTGCCACTTTTTGATGAATCAAAGCATCTGCCGCTAAATAGCCTGTCAAAAGGGCAGCCGCGCAACTTATTGGGAAAATCGCAGGTTGTTGCACAACCATCCCGTTATGGTACATCCAAGCAATGCAGGCAATTAATGCTACTGCTAAAATTGGGAACAAAAGCCTCATAGTAATTCTTCGGTTTTGTTTAATGATTTTTTGAAAATTCGGCTAAAAGTACGCCGAGATTTTGATTTGACAAATTTTTATGAACAAATTGAGTTAAATTTTTAAACTCAATACACTTAACAGGTTTTTAAAACCTGTTAGGTGTGAGGATTGAAATACACCTAACGATGGCACTGACGCATACCCGCGCCGTCGAGCCTTTGCGTTGGGTTTGGCGCGGGTTGGCGGCAGTGCTTTGTTCTCAACCGTTTTTTTAAATATTTATTACTTCTCATCTTGAAAACAGGAATGGCTACAACCTTTAAATTCCATTCAATAGAACGAAGACTTTTCACTCTAATCCATCAAATCGAACCCCGAATTCAAAATTAAATTGGGTGGGAATTCGATCCCAAAACGTATCATGGTTCACTTTGGGCTTCAAGAGCGAGAACGAGGGACCAAATCCAAGGTACACCTTGCGATAATAAAGAATCAATTTCGGATTCCAATTGATTAAAAAGCTATTAAAACTGGTTCGCTTTCCTGTAAGAGAATCCTGAATCTCGGCACTAAAATACGTCCCTGCTAACGTTGCTTCCGTAGCAATGGATTGATAACGATAGCCTATAATCGGTGCTGCCGTTACCGCAAGCATTGCAAAAACATTGCAGGAAACCAAACCACCTACGTAAAAGCCTTGTTTTTCGGGTCTCCAAGTCACTTTGGGCATAATCAAACTGATTCCGGTTTCGGGTCCGAATTGCGCCGACATGGAACCAAAACCCGTTTGAGCAATCAGGAGTTTCGTACTCAGAAAAAAACAAATCAAAAACCACTTTTGCATTTCTTAAATTATAAAGTATTAGTAAATGGAAAATCAATTTCTACCGATTCGCCCTCCAATCGTTTTGACTTTAGAACTTTTGCAGGACATATATGCCCCAATTTCGTTCCCGAGGAGTGAATTTTGGAATACTCCTGCCTCCAATTCCATTCGTACAAATCCAACCTTTCCACCCCTAAAATCTCAAATTTTGCCACAACTCCTTAGCAATGAGCGAGTTGAATATTATTTATATATAAAAAATGGTTGAGAACAGGTTTTAAAACTTGTTAGGTGTGAGGATTGAAATACACCTAACAGGTTTTAAAACCTGTTAGGTGTGAGGATTGAAATACACCTAACAGGTTTTAAAACTTGTTAGGTGTGATTTTTATTTGTTTCGATAGACTGAAATATAAGAACAAATTATCATTAATCCCGCGCTGCCCAATAATCCATATAATACAGATGGATATTCCGTTTTAAAAATATTGGCACAAATCCAAATAACAAAACCGCCAATAATGGCACTCATCGCCCCAAAATCCGTCGCTTTTTTCCAATATAACCCAAAAATCAACGGCACAAACAACGATACCAAACTAATCGCCGAAGATTGCGCCACCAATTCATAAATGCTTTCATTAAACATCGTGAACACAACCGATGCCAACGTGACACCCACAACTGACCAACGCATGGCTTTAAGTAATTGATTATCCGTGATATTTTTATTAAAAGATTTTATAATATTTTCACCAATCACCGTCGCAGGCGCGAGAATGGCACCCGAAGCCGTACTCAAAATCGCGGACATCAATGCCCCAAAAAATAGGATTTGTAACCCTAATCCCCCATGTTGCAATACCATTTTTGGAATGAGCATTTGTTTGGTTGCCTCGTTGCCGACCAATAATTCTGGATATAAAATTTTGCCACACAAGGCAATTAATAAAGGTAGCATTGCAACAGAAAGGTACATCGCGCTGGACAAATACGCGCCCCGAATCGCCGTTTGTTCATTTTTGGCAGACATAATGCGTTGAAATACATCTTGTTGTGGGACAGAACCAAGTCCGACGGTGATCCATGCCACGAAATATTCAACGCTATTTTTGAAACCTGCTTTGGGTAATATATTAAAAAATCCATCTGGCGTTTTCGCTAAAAGGATGGATAATCCACCTACTTTTTGCACCATTAAAATTGTTAATATCAACATTCCGATAATGATGATAATCGTTTGAACGAAATCCGTTATCGAAACTGCCCACATCCCACCGATATAGGTGTAAAACATGACCAAAAAAGCGCATATCAAAATGCCAATCGGCATCGCTAATCCTGTGACGACGTGCAAAATCGTTGCCAAAGCAATCAATTGTGCCGCAATCCAGCCCAAATACGAGGGCACAATCATAAAGGCAGAAACGCGTTCTACGTTTTGTCCGAATCTTTGTTTGAAATAATCGCTAAAAGTGAGTAAATTGAGTTTATACAAAGGTTTTGCTAACAAAACACCTACTAAAAATAGGCATAATGCTGCTCCAAATGGGTCTTCGACTACCCCAATCAAACCTTTTTCTGTGAATTTTGTACTTGCACCTAAGACGGTTTCCGAACCAAACCAGGTTGCAAAAAGCCCCGATGCGACGACCATTAAAGGCATTTTGCGTCCGCCGACGACGAAATCGTTGGTATCTTTGACGTAACGCGCTGAAAACCAACCAATTGCAACAGTGGCTGCTAAGTAGAGTAAAATGAAGAGTAGTAACATTTGTTTTTTGATGCGAAAGGTTGGAATTGGGATTAAATGCTCACTTTTCGGCACAGATTGGACAGATTCGACGAGATTTCACAGATTTTTTTTGATTTTAAGCATTGAAAATCAAAAAAAATCTGTGAAATCTCGTCGAA
>JBDKKX010000329.1:0-6570 GCA_039795795.1 Bacteroidota bacterium
AACGCATAAATTTCAAGGTCCCGTTGTTCCATCGAACTGCCCGTTTGCTGACTGCTCAATTCCAGCACGATTTCATCGGAAGGGCTATCATTCAAATTGGCAAAATGAACTTGAATCGTTTCTTTTCTGCCTTGGTCATTGATGCCGCCGCAATGAATCGAAACCGATTTACCGCGTTCACTCGTCACCATCCAATAAAATTCTTTGTAAGGCGGGTTCAAAAGCGGTCGATTTTTATACAAATTGTCAAAACCTTCCACACTCGCCGCCCACATCATGCCTTTTTCAAAACCATTATCAAAATGGGTTGTTTGTTGATGATAGGGCTTGAACGGGGCAATAATTTGAGATTCAGGCAGGATAATCGCCACATTATCGCCAAAAACCCACCCTTTTTTGCCATTCAACGCTTGAAGTCGATACCATTTGAATTGTTGATTTTGACTATTATCGTCGTGCAAACGGCGCGATTCATCCACAATTTCAAACAATTCGCCTTCTGGAAAATTGATTTCGCTGGGTTTCGTAAACATCGAATCGGTATAAAATCGAATCGGATTGATATTCACTGCGACTCGGCTGTTGCGAATCGCTTCAAATGGCGTTTTGGCAATCCCGAAAATTGCCCAATGAATTGCAAAAATAGTGAATAAATATCGCATGGTTTTAATTTTTTTTAGATACAGAATAGCATTTGACTTATGATTTGGAAACAACAAGTTACCGTTGATTTTTTAAATAAAACTTTGATTGCCAATACTTTAAATGAGGCTTTGGGCATCGAAATTTTTGAAATTGGGGCTGATTTCTTAACTGCCCGAATGCCTGTGGATGCGCGCAATGTGCAACCCCATCGACTTTTACATGGGGGCGCGTCTGCGGCTTTGGCAGAAACGGTTGGGAGTGTGGCGGCTTTTATGTGCCTCCCCGACGTGCAAAAACAGCAGGTTGTAGGCATCGAAATCAATGCCAATCACCTCAGTTCGGCGCGAGAAGGGACGGTTGTTTTTGGAACGGCGCGCCCGTTGCGCATTGGACGCACGTTGCAGGTTTGGAATATCGAGATTCGAGATGCAAAAGAGAAATTAATTTGCATTAGCCGTTTGACGGTGGCAGTTGTGACGCGCCAGAATTAGGATTAAACGGGATTTTTTTGGGATTAAATACTTATTTCATCACAGATTGAACAGATTTAACGAGATTTTCACAGATTTTTTTGATTTTAAGCATTGAAAATCAAAAAAATCTGTGAAAACCTCGTTAAATCTGTTCAATCTGTGCCAAAAAGTATTTTTTTCATGTACTAAGCATTTAATCCCAAAAAAATCCCATTTAATCCTAATTCCAAGCCCATATCAATTAAAATTAGTTTACTTTTGCAACCTATTTGTCACAAAAGTTGCCAGAATCACGCACAATGCTCCATCTTAACAAAACAATCATCGCGGAACGCAAACAAACGCTCGAAAATACGCGAAAAGTATTAAAAGACCGTTTTATCGGCATTGACCGCATCATCGACGACCTTTTAGCATACCTGCAAGTTTGGTATCTCGTCCCCGAAATCCTAAAAAGACCTGTGATTATCAACCTTTGGGGCATGACGGGCACTGGAAAAACCGATTTAATTCGCCAAATGGTCAAATCTTTGGAATTTCAAGACCGTTTTGCTGAAATTGAGTTGAGCAATAGCGACCATACCAAATGGGTTTCTTCGGTTTCGGATGTATTCGAGAAGGAAGGCATCGCGGATGATAAACCTTCAATTGTGTTATTCGATGAAATTCAACGATTTAACACGTTGGACGAGGAAGGTAAACCCGTCGAGCAAACCAAATTTACAGATTTTTGGGAATTACTCAGCGACGGGCGGCTTTCCAAAAAGGAAAAAAATGAAATTGATGAACTTTTAATCAAATTTTTGTATCGCCGCAAGGACAAGGAACGCAAAAAAGCTAAAAAAATCAAGGATAAAGACGAATCCGAAGATGAAATCGAAATCTTGTCGTATTGGGAAGCGCAGGAGTTGCAAAAAAAATTGGGCGGCTATGCAACCCTCGAAGAATTGGTTGATATGCCCGACGAAGCCATCATCGATTTGATTCGCAGCCTTAAAAAGAGTAAAGTCGTGTATGAACCCATCAATTACTCCAAAATGTTGATTATCATTAGCGGCAATTTGGATGAAGCGTTTCAGATGGCAGACCGCACTTCGGAAGCGGATGTGGATGCGGATATTTTCTATTCGTTTACTCAGAAAATCACGGTCGTCGATGTGAAAAATGCTTTGACGCGCAAATTTAGACCCGAACAAGTAGCGCGTTTTGGGAATATTCATTTGATTTACACCAGTTTACGCAAAAAAGATTTTGAACAATTGATTGAACGGGAAGTGCAACGGGTCATCCAAGATGCCAAAGAACAATTGGGCATTGAGTTGACGATTGACCCGTCGATTCATAAGTTGATTTATCGAAATGGGGTTTTTCCAGTGCAAGGCGTTCGTCCTGTTTTTTCGAGCGTGACGGATATTTTGGAAGCGCAATTATCACAATTGTTTTGCGACGCGCTGATGAACGATAGGACGCATATCAGTATTAAATATGAAGGGGTTGGAAAAGAGGCTAAAATTATTGCGATGGTTGGGGACGAAAGTGTTCAAAATCAAGTCGTTATACCGTATATTGGACGCATTGACCGCATTCGACAAAGCAATCAAGCGGCTACGGTTGCCAATATCAGCGTGCATGAAGCGGGACATGCGGTGGCGTACATGGCATTGATGGGCGTTGCGCCGTTGCAACTCAAAAGCAAAGTGGCGAGTAGTTATGCGGCGGGCTTCACGTTTCCGCACCAAATCCATGAGACGAAACGCAGTTTATTGAATATGATAAAAATTTATTTAGCAGGCGGGATTGCGGAAGAAGTGATTTTTGGAGCGTATGAAGCCTCTGTGGGTCGGGTTCAAGACCGAGTGGAAGCGACTAAAATGACGTTGGATTATGTGCGGCGATATGGTTTTGATGATGAATTTCAAGCAAATTACTCTGTCGAGGAACGCGGTTACGGCATGGAATGGCGGACGACGGATGTGGATGTGGAAAAAATGATTACGCGTTTGGTCGGCGAAACGAAGGAATTATTGAATCGACATTTGGATTTATTGAAAGGTTTGTCCGTCGAATTGGCGTTGAAAGGCAGTATGGAAGCCGTCGAAGTCGCATCTGTGGCGAAAAGATACCGGTTGAATGTGTTGATTAAAGAGGAAGGACATTTGTTGATTGGGGATTATGATAAGAAATTGCATAATCGAAAATAGTGGCGATGGAATTGGGATTCAATGGGATTTTTTTGGGATTAAATGCTCAGTACGTGACAAAAAGGATTTTCATCACAGATTGAACAGATTCAACGGATTTTCACAGATTTTTTTTGATTTTCAATCATTAAAACCCAAAAAAATCTGTATAAATCTCGTGGAATCTGTTCAATCTGTGCCGAAAAGTATTTTTGTCACGTACTAAGGATTAAATGGGATTGATTTTTTTGGATTTTTTGGATTAAAATCCAAAAAATCCAAAAAAATCAATCCCATTTAATCCCAAAAAAATCCCATTTAATCCTAATTCCAACGATTCCAACGATTCCAACGTACCAGATGATGCAAATCAAGCATTACACTTTTTAAAACTATGTTAATTATCAAAACAAACATTGCATTTTCATTTTTAAATCCCTACATTTGCGGTGCATTTAAAGGTTTTTTATTCAAAAACAAGCATCATTGAATTACACTGTGTCATTTGAAACAAACATAATTGTAACGCATCCTTAATTTTAAGGATTTAACCGATTTTCATTTGTTCTGTAAAAAGTTCCACTTTTTCAATCTTTTCATATAGGCAAAACAACATATACTATATATGTAACGTCCTTATTATGATTGACTTGTTCAATGATGATGGAACGATATTGCTTGCCTTATAGTGAACAAAATTTGTATGTATTTAACTGAATATCCTGCATCCGAAGTGGCTCGATTGGCACTTCGCATGGCGGCACAAGTAGCAAAAGGTTACACACACGCTGCTTATTCGCCCGAACATTTGCTTTACGCGCTTTTGCAAGAGGAAATTGGCTTGCATCCGATGTTGCAACAATTGGAGAAAATGCCTGCTCGATTGCAAGGTTGGGTCGAGCCGATACTCGTTAAAATGCCGAAATCGGTGCGCACGGTGTCCACTCCTGCTCCAGATGAAAGGTCGTTGAGCGTTTTCAAAGAGGCTAAAAAGTTGTGTTTGCGCTATTCGGACGATGAAATTACGCCTTTGCACTTGTTGGAAGCCCTTTGTACGCCCGAAGTTGCTTTCAAAGCGGAGCTTTTGCGCCGTTTTTCCCTCGCGCTTTACGAAATCATCGATTGGCGGGAATCCCAAATTCGGTTGCAACCGCCTCCAAACAAGGGGAATGGAACAACCGTTGCAGGAACACCTATACATGCGTCTAATCCGTCGAAGGCTCAAAAAGATTCGGTAGGGCTTCAGGCGTTGCAGGCTTATTGTGAAGATTGGTCTGCGTTGGCGCGGCAGGACAAAATTGACCCTGTCATCGCTCGAGAAAAGGAAATAAAGCAGTTAATTGAGATTTTGGGGAAACGGATTTCGCCGAATAGTTTGATTATTGGAGAGCCGGGGGTGGGCAAAACGGCATTAGTCGGTGGGCTCGCGCTCAAAATTTTGCAAGGCGATGTGCCTGAAAAGTTAAAAGGAGCTATGCTTTTTGAATTGGATTTAGGCGGTCGTTTGGTGGCGGGTGCTTACAAAGGCGAGGTCGAAGAACGATTGAAATCGGTTTTAAAAGGGATTAAAAGTTTTGATGGAAAAGCGATTTTGTTTATAGATGAAATTCATATATTGTTGGATGAGAAAGGGTCGGTGGGTTCGGGTGTGGTCAATTTGTTGAAACCTGAATTAGCACGCGGTGAAATTACCCTCATCGGCGCGACGACTTTGGAGGAATATCGCCGTTTCATAGAGAAAGATGCGGCTTTTAAACGGCGTTTTTCATTGTTGACGGTCGAGCCGCCCGAAGAAGCGGATGCGGTTTTAATGATAGAGGGTTTGTTGCCGAAATATGAAAAGTTTCATGGGTTGAAAGTCGAAAAGGGGGCAATTCCAGAAGCGGTGCGGTTGGCGAAAAAGTATGTAACGGATAAATTTTTACCTGTATCCGCGATTGAATCGGTGGATTTTGCGATGTCTTGCGCGAAGCAGATGAATGCGAATGCAACAACTGTTTTACAAAATATTGAGAATCAACTAATTGAGTTAGCAAAATCGAATCCTGATAGAAAGGTTGTTCAAAAATTTTGGCAAACGGCTAAAAGTCAAATTTCTGAATTGTTAATCGGTCGTTTGGATAATGCGGAAGTGAATGGTTCGGTGGAGGACGTAAAAACGTTGTTAGAACAACTCAAAACGTGGAGTTTAACGCCTAAAACGGTGATTGATAAAGAAGATTTGGCGGCTATCACGGCGTATCGGACGGGGATTCCGATTGGCAAATTGAAGTCGAAAGACCGTGAACGATTTCAAAATTTAGAAGCGTTTTTGCGCAAACGGGTGGTGGGACAGGATCATGTCATTGAACAAGTGGCTCGGGGTTTGAAAACGTTTCGGGTCAATTTGAAAGAGGCAAAAGATCCGGGTGCAATTTTCTTTTTCACGGGTCCGACGGGTACGGGTAAAACGGAATTGGCAAAAGCGATTGCGGAATTGTTGTTTGAGGATGAAAATTCATTGATTCGGTTTGATATGTCCGAGTTTCAAGAAGCGCATTCGGTGGCGGCGATGATTGGCGCGCCTCCGGGCTATGTGGGCTTTGAACAAGGTGGACTTTTGGTTAATAAAGTGCGCCAAAATCCGTATTCGGTCGTGCTTTTTGACGAAATTGAGAAGGCACATCCTGATATTTATGGGATTTTCTTGCAAATGTTGACCGATAGTCGCCTTCAAGATAAGCAGGGTAAAATGGCAGATTTTTCTAATGTCATTGTGATTTTCACGTCGAATGCAGGTGCGGATGATATTATTAAGTCGTTTGACGAGGGCAAAATTCCAACTGCGGAAACTTTGAAAGAATTATTGCGCAGTACACGCAAGTTTAAAGATGAATTTTTGGGTCGGGTGGATAGTCAAATTTTGCCTTTCGCGCCGATTTCAGAGCCTGTTGCGGATTTGATTTTGAATATTCATTTGAATAAATTTAAACAGTTGCTGGAAACTCAGCAAAATATTAAATTGATTATTTCGGATAGTGCCAAACAATATTTGATTCACAAAGGTTTTTCTAAACGGTTTGGGGCGCGTCCTTTGAAAAATACGATTAAAACGTATCTCACGCCGCCGATTTCGGATAAAATTATTACAGGCGAAATTGTCGCTGGCAATACGATTAGCGCGGATACCGACGCAGATGGACAACTTATTTGGGTCATTGCAAACGCCTAAATTTTTGTCATTCCGCAGGAAACTTCTTTGTCATTCCGTAGTGCTATCCCAAATCAGGTTT
>JBDKKX010000330.1:0-6562 GCA_039795795.1 Bacteroidota bacterium
GGATTTAAAAACCAATTTGCGTCCTTTGTTGGGCGACATTAAACCGTTAGGCGCGGCGCAGGTGACGCGCAAATTAGCTATTTTTGAAGGAACGGATGAATATGGACGCGTTTTGCCGACTTTGGGCATCGTGGATTCGACGAATCACCACAACGGTTCGGTCAGCTGGACAGACCATATCACTGAAAATATTAACATGAATGATACTGAAATTTGGGAAATTTATAATACAACCGCAGATGCACACCCGATTCATATTCACTTAGTAGCTTTTCAAGTAATGGATTGTCAACCTTTTACAGGAAAAACATCGCCTAAACCTTTGGCACCAATGCATCCCGGACATGGGGGCGGCATCGGTGCTATTTTAAATAGCGTTCAATTTACGGGGAAACAAGATGTTTTCCAACCGACGGACAATGGTTGGAAAGATACTTATGTGATTCAACCCGGTCAAATGGCGCGTTTGAAAGCCAAATTTGATAAAATGGGTTCGTATGTTTGGCATTGCCACATTTTGTCGCACGAAGACCATGATATGATGCGCCCGATATTGGTGACAGAGCCTTGTTCGGCAGATATTACGCCGCCTGTATTTGAACAATTTCCGTTGGATACGACGGTGACGACGACCCATTGTAGTGCGACGTTACAGTGGAAAACGCCTGTGGCAACCGATAATTGTGGTATGCCGACGTTGAGCAGCAATTATCAAAGTGGCGATAAGTTTGCGGTCGGCACTACGCAAGTCCGTTACCAAGCCAAAGATGCCAAAGGCAACCAAAAAACACAACGTTTTGCTGTTACGGTGAAACGAAATGGTTATGCAAAATTGGGAGATGCGTTGGTTGAACCCTTGTTGACTTACCCCAATCCTGCGCAAACGGTTTTGATGGTGGATTTGAAAGCGTATTCAAGGCAGACCGTGAAAGTCTATCTATATAATGGTGTCGGGGCAGTGGAACAGGTGCGCGAAATTGAAAATGTAACGGATGCTCCGTTAGCATTGGAAGTTGCAGGACTTGCTTCGGGACAATATTTATTGCGGGTGGAGGCGGAAGGGAAACCGACCTTGACTCAATTGGTGCAAGTTGCGCATTGATGCAGTTTTTTTTGAATTCGGATGAATTTTTGTTTCCTACGGAAGGACAAAGTGCTGCAAGTTTGCAACTTGCAGCACTTTATATTATTTTAAATCATTGATAATCAATCAAATAGAATCCATTGAAATAACCGTTAAACCTGTTATTTTATCAAAATCACTTACATTATGCGTCAAAAGTGATTGTTTATGAACCAATGCGGTTGCTGCAATCAGCGCGTCTCCCAACGACATTTTGCGCATTTGTTTGAGCACAATCGCCTTATCAATCACTTCATCACTCACAGGCAAGACCAATATCTGTTCAAAAAACGCTTGAAGCAAGCGTTTTTCTGCAAAAGTGAGTTTGGGATAACCCAAAGTCTCCACTTTGGAAATAGCAGAGACACAAAGTTCATCCTCTTTGGTTTCCAGAAAAGTGCGCAACGCGGCATGACTCGGATGAGCCGCATAGATTAGGATGTTTGTATCTAATAGCATGATGTTAGTCTCTAAAAGGTAAAGCACGGTCTTGTCGCAAAGAACGCTGCCATTCCGAAGGATCTTCAATGGAAGTAATGCCGCCTTGCTTCGACAATTCGTGTAACCAGAAAATGGATTTTTTAGTTTTAGGAGCAGCAGGTGGTGACACCTCTACGACGATAGCATTGAATCTTTCTGCTAAAGCCAAGAAGAAGAAAACATCTTTTTCACTATGTAAATCTAAAATAATTCGACTCATTGTTTTAATTTTTTACAAAGTTACGTGCTTTTCACAAAACTAATTTAAAAATGGTTCAACTTGCCGCAAAATTAGTATATTTCTGACATTTGAGCATTTTCTTCTATCAAAATGATGTCATTTTTGATTTTTGTGTTGAAAAAGCGATTCGGAAAACGAAAAACACTATTTTTATAAACCTAAAACATATATACAAATAAAAATTTTTATAAAATATTGATATGTAATTTTTTAATACAAAATAATCACTCATATAACAAATCATTCAAACAAAAAACACAAAACGCATCTCCAAAACAATTAACAACATTAATAATTTTTTGTTAAAAAAGTGTCCTTTAACATCTCATTAAGTCCAAATAATACAACAATCAACGTATATTTGAGTTGAATATTTAAAGCGGTAAAAATCAGTTCCGAAGCAATTTTGGCGCAAACTTTAACGAATCTTGCAATCATTAATTCGGCTTATTTTTATTAAAACAATACATTATTTCGGACACACATCTTTCTGGTTCACCCTTAAAATCCACCATAGCCATGATGCGGAACTGGTTTAATAGTTTACTTATAGGAATTCTTTTGGTTGCCAATCTCCAAGCGCAATGTCTCGACGGCGATTGCCAAAATGGAAAAGGTACTTTTTTGTTCGACGGCGGCAGCAAATATGTTGGTGCTTTTGCGAATAGCATGATGAATGGCAAAGGGAAAGTGACGTTGCCGAATGGGAACGTGTATGATGGCGATTGGTTGGCGAATACGCGGGAAGGGAGTGGCACTTATATCTATGCGAATGGTAATACGTATATTGGTACTTTCAAAAAAAATCGGATTGCGGGCGAAGGTACGATGCTTTTTGCGGCGGGACATCGGTATATCGGGGCTTGGGAATCGGATATGCCGAATGGTACAGGGAAGTATTTTTTCAAAAATGGGGAACGGTATGAAGGCGCGTTCAAAGCGGGTAAATTTGAGGGACAAGGGACGATGTATTATCCGTCGGGCGAGACGCGGAGTGGGGTTTGGACGAATAATGTGTTGCATGGCGAGGTTAAAATAACGCAACCGGATGGTTCGACGGAGATGACTTTGTGGGAAAATGGGGTGCAATTGACGAATCCTGCGGTGAATAATTTGAAGATAAAAGATTGTAATTCAGAGTATTGTAAATCGGGTCGGGGTCAATTTATGTATTCGGATGGGAGTCGTTATGTGGGCGGTTTTGTGGAAGGGCAGCCTGAAGGCGAAGGGGTTTGTTACTACGTGAATGGCGACCGTTATGAGGGCAAGTGGTCGAAACATGCGCCACACGGCGAAGGCGTGATGTATTATACGACGGGGCGCGTGTTGGGAGCGATTTGGGAGTACGGTCAGCCGAAAGGGAATTTGGCTTCTAAGGATAAGGGCGTTTCGATGAATCCTGTGAAGGTGGATAGAGACCCTGCGGTGAAGATTTGGGCAGTTGTGGTGGGTGTGAGTCGTTATACGTCGATGCAGATGTTGAAATATTCGGATGATGATGCGTATCAATATTATGCTTTTTTGAAAAGTCCTGAGGGTGGGGCGTTGCCCGATGGTCAGGTGAAAGTGTTGATTGATGAGGATGCGACGCGGTTGAATATTTTGAATGCGATGCGTCAAACGTTGTTGCGGGCGGATGAAAATGATGTGATTGTGTTTTATTTTTCGGGACATGGGTTGGAGGGTTCGTTTTTGCCGATTGATTATGATGGGTTTAATAATAAGGTGTTGCATTCGGAAGTGCGGGCGATTATGGAGGAAAGTCAGGCAAAACATAAAATTTGTTTTGCAGATGCTTGTCATTCGGGTTCGTTGTTGGCGTTCAAGGGGCAAAAACAGGGTTTACAGAATGTTTTGCAGAATTATTACAGTGCTTTTAATGAGTCTTCGGGGGGTTTGGCATTGTTTATGTCTTCCAAAAGTGAGGAATTTTCATTGGAAGACCAAGGTTTGCGGTCGGGCGTGTTCAGTCATTTTTTGATTAAGGGTTTGAAAGGAGAGGCGGATGCGGATAAAAATAAAATCGTCACGGTGAAGGAACTCGCGGATTATGTTACTAAAAATGTGATGCGTTATACGGCGGGTGCGCAAACGCCGATGTTGAGTGGCAAACATGATGAAAATATGCCTGTGGCAGTTCAAAGATAATTTTTTGATTGTGGAATAATTTTTAAGGATAGCTGAAGCGGATACCTCTGTATCCGCTTTTTTTTTTGAAAAAAGGTTATATACTTGTCCTATAAGTACTTAGACAAATTAAAAGGATACGAACTAAAAGGATTTAAAATATGGATTATCAAATAGTTATAACTTGACGCAAGTTTGCAACTTGCGTCAAGTTGTGCGTTTAATTTTGTCTAATGACTTATCAGTTGGTAAAATAAACTTGCGTCCAGTTTGAAACTGGACGCAAGTTGTGCTCGAATTTATTTTTCAACTCATTTAGGAAAGGTATAGGTTATGGATTGAACGGATTCTTTTATAGGTCGCTTTTTAGCCAAATGCTTGAAAATAGTCAACTTGACTATAAGGCAAGTCTGTCCATTCTTCTAATTTTGTGCCACAGTAAACTCCTGTGCACGAGGAGTGTGCGCCAGAAAAAATCAACTCTTTTTAGGCTTTTGTCCGTAATCATTTTAAATCAATCCAAATTATGTATTTAAAAAAATTTTTGTACATTTGTATACTATTCTCCTGCTTATGCAGTTGTGGCAATGAAAACAAATCATCCACGAAACCCGCCACTAATACAGACGCTATTTATTTTGGCGGCAAGATTTTGACGATGGAAGGGGACACCGCGAGTTATGTGGAGGCAGTCCTCGTGAAAAATGGGAAAATCTTTTTCGCGGGTACTAAAGCCGAAGCAGACAAATTGAAAGAAACGCAAATGGTAGAGTATAATTTGCGCGGTGCAACCATGTTGCCTGGTTTTGTGGATGGGCATAGCCATTTTTCGGAAATTGGGTTTCAAGCAGCGTGTGCAAACTTACTGCCCCCGCCCGAAGGCACTGTAAAGACGATTGAACAACTCAAAGAAACATTGAAAAAGTATAGAGATTCAGTGAAGCTTGATCCGTCGTCAATAGTAAGCAAACATCATATAATCATTGGAATGAATTATGATGACACACAATTAGATGGGGGAATGCATCCGACCCGACATGATTTAGATGCTGTGGATAAAAAAACCCCTATAATGATCATACATCAATCAGGACATTTGTGTGTATTGAATACGCGTGCCCTTGAGCTGGCAAATATTACTTTGAATACACCAGATCCCTTAGGGGGGGTTATCCGTCGAGAGAAAAGGTCAGATACATCAGCAGTAGCAGGGTTTGGGCAGCCCAATGGTGTTTTAGAAGAAGTAGCTTTTTTTAATGCCTTGGGAAAATTATACCCTCCGTTTGACAAACACGAAAGCGTTAAACTTTTTGCCGCAGGTACACGAAAATACGTTGAGCAAGGTTTTACGACCGCACAAGATGGCAAAACGAATGTGCCTAACTTGGATAAACTCCTCTATTGCGCTAAACAGGATAGTTTGGAGATTGATGTAGTGGCTTATCCCGATTATGTCGGTTTTTTAGATACGATGCCCCATAAGTTGGATACTCTAATTTCCAAAACGTATAAACCGAATAGCCGTTTCCGTGTGGGCGGTATAAAACTCACTTTGGATGGCTCGCCACAAGGTAAAACGGCTTGGTTTAGCAAACCTTACCTAAATATAGCTGGTACAGATTCGATAGGTAAAGACGGACCTTATAGTGGCTATCCTGCTTTTACCGATTCGAAATTACAAAGTTACCTTGATGCCGCTTTCACTAATAAGTGGCAATTATTAGCTCATTGCAACGGAGATGCGGCTTCTTCCCAGTTACTGCGTTTAATGAAAAACTATAAGCAGTTATCCAAAGAAGATTATGAACATCGAACGACGATTATTCATGGTCAATTCATGACTAAAGGGCAAGTCGATTCTGCCAAAGTTATGGGCATTTTTGTTTCCTCTTTCCCGATGCACACCTTTAATTGGGGGGATGTTCATTTGCAAGCCTTAGGAGCAACGCGTGCAAACGACCTATCCCCAACTGGCTGGTTTCGGGATAGAAAAATGAAGTTTAGCATCCATTCCGACGCGCCTGTGATATTTCCTGCTTCGATGCCTTTAATTTCGACGGCAATGAATCGAACCACTCGAAGGCATTTGCTGCTTGGTAAAGAACACTGTCTTACCGCTTATACCGCTTTACAGGCAATGACGATATGGCCCGCCTATCAACATTTTGAAGAAAATACAAAAGGGAGTATAAAAAAGGATAAATTAGCGGATTTTGTGATTTTAGAGAAGAATCCGCTTGATTTTAACTTGAATCCGCTCAACAAACGTGCTGACGACCCTATTAAAAACATTAAAATATTGGCAACGATTAAAGAAGGTAAAACAATTTATGGGGGAATACCTAAACCAGTTAAATAATTAAGCGAAGGGACTTTAAAAAACCTTAGGAGAGATGATTTTGATTGTTGGATTTTTTTTTGCAAAAAAAAATCCAACAATCAAAATTATCTTTCTCCGAAAGTTTTGGTGAGCAATTGTCCGTAATTTATAAAAATAATAGTAACTACTTAGGAATTAGGATTAAATGGGATTTTTTAGGATTAAATGAGATTGATTTTTAGGATTTAATCCTAAAAATCAATCTCATTTA
>JBDKKX010000331.1:0-6537 GCA_039795795.1 Bacteroidota bacterium
CTGTCCGATTTTAATTATTTATAATTCATTTATTATCAATTCATTATAAATAATTAAAATCGGACAGGTCACGACCTGTCCCTACGATGTTTCTCCTTTTATTTAGAAAAGGTATATGTAAATTATTGAAAATCAAAAAAATATTGTAGGAAATAAGGCGTTATCCTATCTCCGTTCCACCAGCCTATTTACGCCTTTGTATTAGGCGACGCACGGTGTCTTCTATATCGGATACATCTATTTTGATGCGTCTAATGCGCTCTTCTAATTCTCCTGTAAGGTCGCTCTCGGGCTCGGCGGCGAGTCTGTCTGTGAGAAACATTTCGCCTTTGCCTGTGATAATCCAGTTTATGCTGATTCCTAATTCTGCAATAACCAACATTAGTTTGCTGGAGAAGGCGGCACTTTCTGTGCTTTCGATATGTCCGTAGGCAGATGTTACAACACCAACCTTTTTAGCCATTTCTTTTTGAGTGATTCCTAATGCCTCTCTTGCCTGTCTTAGCCTTTCATTTTTCATCAATCAATTAAATTGATATTTTATTGTTAATTTTTTGTTAAAATATGATAATTAGTCAATTTTATTGATTTTTTCATTTTGAAATGTCACTTAAAATAACATATATTTGCGCTGTTAAACAGATACCAGTGCAAATATAAGCAAGGTGCGACTTTTAATTCATTCATGGTTCAGAAGGTTCCGTCAAAAAATAAATTTTTTGGCTACTTTCCCATTAAACTTTTTTCCAATAAAGCGATGGATCTACGCAAATCCGCGATGTGTGAATCTTTGTCTGCTATGATTTTCTGCAAAAATTCATACTCAGGTGAATGGCTGGGAAAGGGAAATAAATTACTATTTTTATTTCCAATATTATTGCTTGTTTGTACAGGCATTTCATCGGCATTCTTATTTCTGGTCATTTCACCTTCGCCTGTTAATATCCATCGTATATTTATTTCTGGATATTTTATAGCTATTCCGTATAATATTTTTTTATTTATTGCTTTTTTCCCATTTTCTATCTCAGAAAGGTGCGCCTGCGGCATGCCCATTTGCGCAGAAAATGCGGTTTGATTCATTTTTAAATAATCTCGTATGCTTTTTATTCTCTCATTATCCATTTATATATATTTTTAGATATATTTTATTGAAAATTATACTCTTTTTGCAAAAAAAAAGCAAAAAAAATTTGCAATATCTCAAAATGATATTATTTTTGCGTCGAGTAATGTTATATGTCGCCAATACAGTTGCAAAAGTAATCAAAAATCTCACGGAATACAATGCCAAAAGACAAATTTTAACAGATTTGCGTCATTGCGTTCTGATTATCCAAACAAAATCATTCCATAAAATAAAAAAAACAAATATTATGAGTAACTTCAGCATTCTTCGCCCATTGAATCAACAATTTATACAATATCCGTACTGGATCGCACAAGATAATCAATTCTCGTTCGAGGAAAAAGGTTTATTAACCAACCTTTTAAGTTTTAAAGACGAATTTCATAAATCAACGTTAGTCCATTTTGCAAGCAACGGCAAACGGTCTATTGACAGAGCTTGGAAAGGTTTGGTCGCAAAAGGTATTTTAATCGCTCAACGGTTTAAAATCAATAATCGTTTTGATTGGTCTTACACGGTGAATTTGGAGAAAATTTCAAGGATTCCAAAGGGAGATTATGCAGAAATTGCACTTCGGTACGGCGTTTCGGAGGAAATTGCTCGCGCTATTACGGAAGAAGCGTTGTCTATGGCACAACCTTCCGCATCAAAACCTGAGATTCGAGCGATGGAAACCGAAAACGCAGAGATAGAAAAACCTGTTTTCGAAATAGCAGAAACGCCAATTCCTATCCTGGAAGTATCAAAACCCGTTGTTGAAACGGCAGAAATGCCGATTCCTGTCATGGAAGTGCGCCCAATACTCAAAACACATACTTTGGATTTAGTCGAAATGTGCATTCCAATAACGGATATGGATCTTCTATTCAATCCTCCTTTTTTTGAGATAGAGGGGGTAAAACCAACGATTTCCGAAGAAAAACAGCCCATACTACCTTTAAAATCCATTGCTACACCGAAAACAGAAATAACGGTACTTCCAAAATTGGTAATTACTGCTCGTGAAACACATCAACAGTATGCAGAAAGCTTGTTACAAGATAAAAAATTAACCGATTATTTGCGGATAGAAAGTCCTCATTTTGACGTGAAGCCTGAAATCATTGTCGCATTTCATAAACGATTGGAAATGAGCGAGATAGAACATCCCAATTATGAAAAATATGCGCAACATTTTAGAAATTGGTTGCCTGATTTTTTGAAATACCAGCAAATGGGCAATCAATTCAAATCTGCAAAACAGCCGATTCGCGCTGAAAATACAGATAAAGAAGAAAAATGTGGTACGAATAAAGCATTTAACATCTTACGAAAAAAACTTCAAAATCCACAATCCGATTATATGACTTATCAAAGTTGGGTCATTGAATTATCCGCAATCACGGAAAACCTCTCCGCCGCAGACTTCGCATATCAAACAGAATTGCTCGCTACCCATAAAGCGGGCAAATTGAAAGAACGTTATGAAGTTTTTAAAGCGAAAGCCGCCCCAGTTCGAAACAGGTGAATCAATGTTTGCCCCGAATTACCCGAATTTACACAAATTATTCGTAATAATTTGTGTAAATTCGGGTAATTCGGGGCAAAAAAAAAATGCGTTCTCCATTTTTTAATGGAGAACGCAACCCAATTATTTCACTTTTTAAAAATTCAAAACAAAGATACGACTTTTTTCAATGCCTCCAAAAAAAAATCATATTTTTTTTAAAATATTTGAAAAAAAAATTTTGGTAAGGCAATGACAAAAGGATTATTACAAATGATAAACTTACAAGATATTGAAAATCAATACTTTGTAAATCGTTTGCCACGAATTACACGAATTTTCACGAACGATTAGTCTATTCGTGCAAATTCGTGTAATTCGTGGCACGAATAGACTAATCGTTCGTGAAAATTCGTGTAATTCGTGGCTATTTTCCTAATTAAAAAAATCGTCATATTGATTCCGATGCGTATCATCTCGCACAATTGGTTTTTCCTTCGGCGGCGTTAAATCTAAAGTATCTTGTTTGTTGATTAAAACATTTTTTTCACTGCCAAGCAACAAAGAAGTGCCTTCTTTTTCCCATTTTTCCAACATAGCCATTCCTTCTTCTTCAAAAACCCCATTTTGAAGGTCAATTGATTGCATAAACTTGTTGCTGACCTCCATGAAACGTTCCATTTCCCCCATTTTGGTACTCACATCATTCGCAACCGCCTCCATCGCCATATCAAACATCATTTTTTTATCAGGGTCGCCGTTTAAAATATTCATTGCCGCCTGCATCGCCGAGTGACTTGCTTGAATCGCTTTTTGTTCCACTTCCTTGACGCGCACTTGATCTTTAATATCTTCCACGAGAATCGTCGAATTATCCTGCATTTTGGTCAAAACCCGATACAAAACTTCCATTTTTTTATACAAATCTTCCAAACGGACATTGCTATCTTGTAAACGACCCGCTTTCCGCGTTTGTAAAATCATTTGTGCATTATTGCCTCCTTCTTTTGCCTTGCTCGCCAAATGGATATTACTTTGCACTTCTTTTTGATTATTGACGATAATTTCTTTCAATTTGTGCATTTGTCCGCGCAATTGTCCCACTTGTTTCGACATTTTGACGATACTCGCCTCCAAATGCTCTGTATAAGATTTCAAAATGCCGACAGGGTCAATCTGTACAAATAAGCCTGTGATCCATCGCATGACACTTTTGTACATATAAAAGACCAAATTCCGCATTTTCGGGTCGAGGATCATATAGACTATCGCCGCCAACGCGCCCAACATCCCTGCTAAATACAAGGTATTTTCTGCCAAATGCAAAATAATCGGTAGGTATTTGGCAAATAAGTAACCGCCACCTATCAAAATTGCTGATAAAAATATCAAGCCCGTGACCCCTTCTGGGCGTTCCCAAAAAGATTTGGGTTTAAAATTTTTAAAATCCATATTCAGTTAATAATTTTTAGAATTTTGCCACAATTTACACCCATTTTTATACAATTGGAACGCGGAGGACACGGATTTTTGCGGATTTGCGCAGATTTTTTCTTTTGAACAAAATTAAATATTGTTCTTGAATTATAAACCTATTTTGATTTGATGTAAACAAAAAAATCTGCGCAAATCCGCAAAAATCCGTGTCCTCCGCGTTCCAATTGTCCTAATTAAACAATTAAATGGGGTAAAAACCGACTTCCATTATCCGTAATCATCGAATTCGACTCGCGCAAACCAATGCCAGCAGGTTCCTGCCCAATGACCCAAGACCCAACCAAAACATGATTCCCCTCAAAAGTAGGCAATTCACACAATTCTTGATAAATAAAACCTTCTTCCCCATATTCGCCTTCCGTTTCCATCAAAAACTGATTGTTTTTAACCACTTGAATATTCGCCCCTTCCCGACTCAATAACGGTTTCCGAACATAACTATTCAAATCCACACTATCGAAATAAGTCGGCAAAAGATACGGACAATGCGGAAATAATTCCCACAAAATCGCTAAAATTGCCTTATTACTCAAAATCAGCTTCCAACTCGGCTCTATCCAATGCGCTTTAATGCGGTCTTCCATTAAATGCTTGCCAAATTCATCATGCAGCAACCATTCCCAAGGATACAATTTGAAAATATTTTTAATTGGCTCGTCGTCTGAATTGACAAAATAATGTGCCACTTCATCCCAACCCAAATCTTCCATAAATTCAAAACGCGTCGCCAACCCCGCTTGAACCGCCGTATCTCGCATATATTCGGTCGTGGTCGTGTCTTCCAGCGAATCCTTGACGCAAGCAAAAACCACTTCGCCGCGATGCAAATATTTCCGCAAAGTGCGCCAATAGGAAACTAATTTTTCATGCACCGAATTAAATTGGTCGTTATCCGGCGCGACAGCTTGTAGCCAATCCCATTGCACGACCCCCGTTTCAAATAAAGAAGTCGGCGTATCTGCATTAAATTCTAACAATTTCGGCACACCGTTCCGAAACGTAAAATCAAATCGACCATAAATACTCGGCGCATCTTCATTCCACGATTTTTCAAGATGCGGTATAATCCATTGAGGAATATGGAATTTTGAATATAGTTTTTTCTGAATAACATGCTCAACCGCTTCCAAACAAAGTGACCAAAGTTCCGCAGTAGCCTTTTCGATGGTTTCGATTTCGGACAGGGTGAACGCGTAATAAGCGGACTCATCCCAATAAATGCTTTCTAAGGTATGGAAACCAAAACCTAAATTTTCAACCCGTTCTTCCCAATTCGGACGCGGCGTTGTTTTAATTCTTTTCATGAAGGAAATTTTTGAATTCTTTTTCGGCACAGATTGAACAGATTAGACAAGATTTTCACAGATTTTTTATGGAAAATCCGTGAAAATCTTGTCTAATCTGTTCAATCTGTGCCGAAAAAGGTTAAATTAAGAGCCAACTCCTGAATGTCCAGCAGAGGAATGCCCAAAACCACTATGAGCACTGGTCGAAGAACGAAAAGTGCTTCCAAACCCTCCCCGCGAAACACGGCTTTTAAAACTATTCGTCCCTACATTCGACTGCGGCGAAATGCCATTGGAATAAAAACCAGACCGATGATAGGTATTGGTAACAGGGTTATACGTGCTATATGGGCGAAAAGCGTAATACCAAAATATCGGCGAACTATGATAATGATGCACCGTGCGCGTCTGCGTATAACCCGCGCTGGTATCAGAACGCATATATACTTTTTTATTACCATCGCCGTTGTTGGCAGATTGCCAATCGTCTTGTTTATTTTTGCAAGCATTTAAAGCCGCACTTAAAAAAACAAGCGTTACTATTTTAGATTTTTTCATTGATACAGTATTATTTATGGTTATCCGTAAATGGTTGATTTATCCTTGATAATCCATTGATTATAAATCAATTATCATTTTACGGTAATGTAAAATTCATAGTCTTTATCCACAACAGCAGTATTGCCTTCATTGCTTTGAGAAGACATTTTACCTAAGGCGCGCACAGTATCTTTATAAATCACTTCTTTGGACAACAAATTATTATTCCAAATCCGATGTTTGGTAACAATAATATCGAATCCATTGCCGAGATGTTCGGTGGTCAATTCGGTTTCAATGGAGCCATCTTTATTGGCAACCGCTTGAACTTTATCTTCATTCTCGGCGGGATTATTCGGGGCATCACAACTCGTTAAACAAGTGGTAATCAATAAAATGAGTATGTAATTTATTTTCATAAGTATTGGATTAAAAAAATGATATAAGGATTTGACGTTGGCAAATTAAGGGACAAGTTACGATGCAATGGGAACGCGGAGAACGCGGATTTTGCGGATTTACACGGATTTTTTTGAAGATTATGTCTAAAATCAAGCAGAATCAAAAAAAAATCCGTGTAAATCCGCAAAATCCGCGTC
>JBDKKX010000332.1:0-6535 GCA_039795795.1 Bacteroidota bacterium
GAAATGGCATCCCTTCGATTCATAGACGTGATGTTGAGTAGTGAAAAATAAACTTTATAGGACAAAGTTGAATCTTTTTTTTGGAATCTTTATACAATTTTAATTTTTATACACAAAAATGACAAAAGAAACGGGCTGTTTCATTCGATGCGAGGTTTTTAAATAGGCTACTTTATTTATTTAGCACTCCTAACAAACCAGTTACATTTTTTATCCATTCAGAAATGAAAAAAGATTTGGTGGATTCAAAAAAAGGCAACAATTTTGCAAGAAGGATGATACAAGCAACCAAAACCATACAGGAAATAAAAATTAACCACCAATTAAAGCATACTAAGTAAATGGGATATTTTTTTTGGGTATTGCTCATCCTATCGGCAATGATAACGTTGTTGACCATACCCGACGGCACTGATGAACGCACTTTTCAAAGTGAACCCCCTTTGAATGATTCGGGCGAGAATCCGCTTGAATTAGACAGTGAACCACCACATGCCGTCGCAGAAAAGGCTTTTTTATTAAACTGAAAATTTTGACAATATCTATTTTATTGATTGATAACCATTTAAGTTTTAAAACAATAACTATTTAAACTCATGAAGTTTATATTAAACTGTTTTGTTTTTAGTTGCACCCTATTGTTGGCTTGCACAGTTTCCGCACAAACCAAACTCAATCCCGATGCTTTTGAAAAAATGTTGACCGAATTGAGTGGGAAAGTGCAATTAATTGACGTGCGCACCCCAGAAGAGTTTGTACTCGACCGTTTGGAAGGCGCGCAAAATTATAATTTTCGGGATTCCGATTTTAAAGATCGTTTGAAAGCATTGGATAAAACCAAACCCGTTTTGGTGTATTGCGCGGCGGGCGGACGCAGCATTAAAACGACTGAGTTGTTAGTCAAATTTGGTTTTAAAGATATATATGAATTGGAAGGCGGGATTCATGCTTGGATTGAGAAAGAAAAACCGTTGGCGAAGTAAAGGTTTAAATTAGGATTTTTTTTGAATTAGGAAAAAAGGAAAAGCAGGAATTAAGGACGCAGGGTTCTTAATTCCTGCTTTTTTTGCTTCAAAAAAGGAGAAAATATATAAGTATAAAAAAAATAAATAAAAATTATAAAATTTTTTTTTCTTCATTTGTTTACGCAAAAATGCCCATTTTATCTTTTTTTGGTTGTATAAAGCGCAATTATTTCAAGTGTTTAAAAATTTAAAAAAAGCAAAATTATTTTCAAAATCTGTTTTATATAATTGGTAAAAAATCATATATAAATTACTTATTTTTGCAATTTGAAAAAAAGACTTTACCTTTGCGTTAATAAGACTATGTCCAACTTTTAATCTAAAATCAGAACGGATGGATTCAAATTTCGATTTGGAAAAGTACCATGTTTGAAGGAAACCATAACATACATGAAGAAAATAATACATTGGAATGCATACCCGATATTGCGTCTTTTGTTGCCTTACATGTGCGGCATTATGACGATGACGTGTGGCGGTGGCTTTTCGCCGACAATACTCCGTGTTTTATTTTTAGTGGGACTGTTATGGGTGGTTGTTGCATGTTTTTTTCTTGGAAAAGGTTCGTTTGGAGTCGCGTTGATGGTGTTTTGGTATGTAGCAGGTCAATTTTCTGTTTGGAAATCGGATGACCGCAATTCGCCCCGACATTTTAGCCGCTTCTGTAAACCCGATTCGCTCATTGCCTTCAAAGGCATCGTAACTGATATTACCGAAAAATTAAAGTATATTCGAATCACCGTTCAAGTAGAAAACGTTTTTAATCACGAGCGTTCTTTTACAACCGACGGAAATTTATTGTTACAATTAAAAAAAGATACTACGCACTCTGTGTTTCGATACGGAGACGAGTTGGCTTTTTATGCAAAGGTTGAACCTGTGCCTGCGCCAAGAAATCCAAATACTTTTGATTATCAACGTTTTTTGCATTATAAAAACATTCATTATCAAAGTTTTTTAGCGATTTCCAAAGTGCAGCGATTGGTTCAAAGTCGGGGGCATCCTTTGATGCAACTGGCTTACAATTGTCGTGAAAGTTGTATTCAGATATTGAGGAAGTATTTAGCAACGGATGAGGCATTTGCGGTTGCTGCTGCGCTGATTTTGGGGTATAGAGACGCAGTGGATGCAGACATCACAACCGCATACATTGACACAGGCGCGATGCACCTGTTGGCAGTGTCGGGCATGCACATCGGGTTGCTCTATGGCGCGCTAATTTTTCTATTTCAGTTCCAAATGTCAGGCAGTCGTACCTGGAGTTATTTAAGAACCAGCATTTTGTTCGTTTCGGTCTGGGGTTTTACGTTATTGACGGGTGCTGGTGCGTCCATGTTAAGGGCGGCTGCCATGTTTAGCTTGTTTTATGTCGGTCGGGCGTTGCATCGCTCGACGGATATGTATCATATATGGGCTATTTCTGCCTTCGCGTTATTGATTTGGAATCCGTATCAATTGTTTGATGTCGGATTCCAACTCTCGTATCTCGCTGTGTTGGGCATCTTATTGTATTATTCTAAAATATATAAACGATTGTATTTCAAATCAAAATTATTGAAATACATTTGGCAGATGATTGCCGTTAGCTTGGCAGCGCAATGGACTACTTTGCCGATTAGTTTGTATTATTTTGGACAGTTTCCAATGTATTTTTGGTTATCTGGGTTGTTCGCTATACCGATTTCAACAGTCGCACTTTATTTAGGCATCGCTTTGTTGCTGACAGACTCGTTTTGCTCCGTTTTCAGCCCACTCATCGGGAAAATATTACAAATTTTTATAGATTGGATGAATGGTAGCATTCGACTCGTGCAAAGTTTGCCTGCGGCAGTGTGTACCGTGAGTTGGGTGACAGGAATGGTCGTTTTTCTACTGTACGGAATTTTAATATGTTGGACGATAGCGATTCAAAAACGGCAATTCAATTGGATAACGTATGGCATGTTTCTAACAAGCATCGTTGCAGCACATTACGCCTTAAAATCATGGTCAAACTACCAGTATTGCGGTATAGTTATCTATGATTCGGGTAAAAATACTTTAATAGACATATTGCAGGAAAAAAAATGTTATACTTTTTTTTCGGAAAACTGTCACAAAATAGCCCGAATACGGGTTTCAGAAAAGTATCATAAGGCAATGAATATCAGTTCCTTTACAAATTGTAGTTTAATCAAAAGTTATAAAGACACATCTATTTTTTACAACAAAAAGAGTATCTATTTTAAGGATGTGTCTATAAGGGTACTTGACAAGTTTCATAAAAAAGTTGCATCTTTGCCAAACAATTGGGTGAAAGAGTACCTACTAATTGTTGATAATCCAAGTATTTCGATGTTTGAACTCAAAGAACAAGGACATTTTAGGCAAATTATTTTTAATACATCGAATCATAAAAACAACGTTTTACGTTGGAAGAAAGAGTGTCAACAATTAGGAATCTCTTACTATGATATGAAGGAAAACGGGGCATGGATGTTAAAGTTGAACAATTAAGTATTTTTTTTTAATTATTATTTTTTTGATTCAAGTTTTAATATTATTTTTACAGCGTTTTCGGCAATAAAATGTTTTTTTGGAGCAAAGCAGCAATTCCTTTTAAAAAACAAAAGGAATTGGTTTTCAAAAAATCATTTTGTGGATTCTAAAACTCGGCACTATGAGGCAAAACTTCAACTATTTTTTTCGACACACCCGTAGCGAACGCAACGGATTGTTCGGAATCACGATTGTAACTTGTATGCTTTGGGCTGCACCCGAAACATACCCTTTTTTTCAGAAAAAACTAAGCAAAACTGGCAATAACAATACAATTCTTTTTAAAGAACTTATAGCTTTGGAAGCTAACGCAACTCGTGGTAATCTCATGTTTCCAAACGAGAGCAGGATTCAAAATCTGTTTTCGTTCAATCCCAATACGGCAGATATGGAAACTTTGACAACGCTCGGACTCTCTCCGAAAGTTGCATCTACGCTTATTCACTTTCGTGAAAAAGGAGGCGTTTTCTTCCAAAAAGAAGATTTAAAAAAAGTTTACGGTTTGAAAACCGAAGATTATGAGCGTCTGGAAAGTTGCATGGATTTAAAAACGACAAATGTTGGTACTCCTAACAAAGTACAAGATGTATGCCAAAAATCTTATGTGATGTTTCCCTTCGACCCGAATACGGTGACTACTAAAACGTTATTATCGATGGGAATGCATGCCAAAACTGTTAAAGTTTTGTCAAATTTTCGTCATAAAAACGGAAAGTTTTATAAAAAACAAGATCTAAAAAAAATATATGGACTTTCGCCAACGGAATACGAACGGTTTGCTCCATACATACAAATTTTTGATAATCAAGGGATTAGAGAAAGAGATGCTACCACATCACCGAGCGTGCATAACGCAAATCGTTTAAAAAAAACAACAAACAACAGTATTGAGGTCAACACAGCGAGTTGGACGGATTTTTTGGAATTACGCGGAATTGGTACTACCTTTGCAGCGCGGATTTTGCAACGGCGAGAAGCCTTAGGGGGCTTCGTCCGAATTGACCAAATTAAAGAGGTTTTCGGATTGCCTGATAGCACGTACCGAAGCATTTTACCGCAATTGGTGCTGAATTGTACGAAACTCCAAAAAATCTCAATTAATCGGGTAAGTGCCGCCGAATTGCAGCATCCTTACCTGACTCGCAAACAAGCGGATATTTTAATTCGCTATCGCCTCAATCACGGGAGCTACACTGAGTTGAACGACGTGCGCAGGAGTCGGATATTATCCGACACTGTTTTGGAAAAAGTCGCTCCTTACTTATCATTTGAATAAAAATTTTTATATAACTGTCGAAAAAATTTGGCAAGTTTTTGGTAATGTTGGATAATTGATTGAAAGTTAGAACTTTATATATTTGCTTCGTAATTATATTTTTAAGTGTAAAAGTTATAAAGATGTCTTGTACCACAAAAAGTTTATTTTAAAAAAAGATAATACTTTTAAAATATTTGGCATTATTTTTCATTATCCGATAAGTGTTGTAATTATTTTGAATTGAAATAGAAATTGGACTCATAAAATGAAACATTTTGAAAAGTCAGTTTTGAATTTAATTATAAATTGTTGAGCCAAAACCAAGCGCTGTGTCCACAAACAAAAGATGTTGTGCGTAGGAATACGCATCGCGTGAGGGCACCTAATTTTTAAACCTTAAATTTTTACTTAGAATGAAAAGGATTTTTTCACTTACGTCGCTGGCTTTGTTGTTACTTGTGTCGGTTTGGATTATTGACCGGCGACAACAGGGGTCAGACCAACCTCAGGTTGCTCTTGACTCCCAAATTCCAGATGTTGACGAAAAACCCATAGCGAAAGAACAGATGGCAAGTAGCATTGGGCAAATTACTACCCCATCTAAGCAGAATCCGCAAGTATTCAGGCAGTTATACACGAAAGTTTCTTTTGATACGTTGAGTATGCCGTCTATTGATGGCAAATTGTTGAAGGCGTTGAGTCATCAGGTAACGTTGCTCAAAACCAACAAACAACCTACTAAGCAGCATTTCGGGGAGTTAGAAGTAGCTACCGAACACATGGAGCAAGTAATCGCCGCATTCAAAGCCGCTAAAAAAAGTTCCAGTTTAACGGGTTCTTTGGATGCTTATCAAATTGCGGGCGATGACCGCAAAGGACAAGTGCGTTTTACAGGCTATTATTCGCCGGTTATTCCGGCACGTCGGCGTGCAGAAGGTGAATTCAGAACGCCGGTGTATATTAAGTCGAAAGAGGATGATGGGCTGGAAGTTTGTTATGTCAAGGACAAAACGGATATTTACAGCATGAAAACGGAAGGAATCGCTTATTTGATTTTTCCGGGTGGTGAACGAAAAATGCTCTCTTTCACGGGTGATTATCAACGGTTTGTGTCGGAAGATGCGTCCGAAAATAAAAGTCCACAGAAGTTGTTAGCTGCTTATGCTGCGGTTTTTAATAATAAATCTAATAAGTCGAACCCGTATGGGGCATACTATATACCTTTAACACCAGATTACACGATTGCAGTCGATAAGAGATTCTTTCCGTTGGGTTCGGTGATGCTGGCTCAGGTACCAGTTGTCGATAGTGAGGGCAAATTGATTCGCCATGAATACCGTTTCTTGTTGCCACAAGATGTTGGTTCGGCGGTCAAAGGTTCGGGACATGTCGATTTATATATGGGTGAGGGTGATTGGGGCAAACGTAAGGCTCAATTATTCCATCAATATGGCAGATTGTGGCTGTTAATGCCGAAGCAGTCTGCGGATAGTGGCAAACAGGTCGCTAAAAATATGTAATCATAGTTTTTTTTTCGTCAACATTTGGAAAGTGACACCTCTGTTTTGGGGTGTCATTTTTGTTTGGGGAGTGTTGGAATTGGGATTAAATGGGATTTTTTTGGGATTAAATGGGATTGATTTTTTTGGATTTTTTGGATTTCAGTAGCATCATTAAATCCCAAAAATCCCAAAAAATCAATCCCATTTTATTT
>JBDKKX010000333.1:0-6528 GCA_039795795.1 Bacteroidota bacterium
CAAAAAAAAAATAAAAAAAAATACATTTTTTTTGAAAAAAAACTTGCGCAATACAAAAACTTGTATTACCTTTGCATCGTCAAAAGAAAAATCGCAAGGTGGAGCAGTTGGCAGCTCGTTGGGCTCAAAATTTTTGCTCAATTAATAGGACTGAAAAGTTAAGTTTTTAAACTCATTATTTAGAAACTGAAAAATGGCAACATTTTAATATTAATTGAAAAAGGGGCTGTTCCGAAAGAAATTTCGGAATGAATTTCGTCAAATTCGGGGAAGCCTGTCATGTGGTAATCCCGAGCCAAGTTCTCTAAGGAATTAGAGAAAAGGTGTAGAGACTTTATGGCGAACACCCTACCTTCTGTCAAACGAAGCGGGTGAAGAGAAAGTCCAGACTACAAATTCCATTTTAATGGAAGCGGTGAAAACCGTAGTGAGTAAGCATAACCCAAAGGTCACAGGTTCGAGTCCTGTCCTTGCTACAAAAAAGGCGCGTAATTTATTGTGAATCAATAAATTACGCGCTTTTTGTTTTCACAAGAGAACGAATAAGGGCATGTTTGGAAAGCCATTTGAGAACGGTTCGTTTTCGCTATCTGGTATCCTTTAAAAGAATTTGTTTCGTCAAAAAATCCCCAATATTATGATGTAATTCCCTTGATTTGTTCGTTTTTATAGATTTTAGAAAAAAGCCAACTATCCAACTATGAATTTTTTCAATTTTTTTTACATTTTTTTTTTAAAACACAAAACACAAAAAGCCCTATATATGTATAAAAAGCTGACAATTACAATGTTTTACACATTAAAAATAAACAATATCAAATAACAATGTATCTACAAAATTAAAATATCATTTTACAAGTCATTTATTTTCAAAGAGTTGTTGACAAATCCAAAAGGAAGTTATACCTTTGCATCATCTTCTGCTATGCCATAACTAATTCCAAAATTCACCAATTGAGCGTGAACATATTGATTTCGATGATTTGAAAGTAGGTCGAAATCCTAACCTAAAATGAACCGTGAGAAAAGCATTTGCAACAGGCACACTGTGCTAAAATACAGTAAATAAGGAGCATTTCAGTTCAGTTGAATGTTAATTAGATTTAATATGTCACTAATTGACAGTGTAGCGTCGAAAGGGTTGTTGCGGGGTCAAAAATTTAAAATAGTCAATCTTAGAGAGATTTTATGTATTAATAATGCCGTAATTTTCAATTCATTACGGATTAGTATCTTTTTTTGTCTGCTTGGTTCAGCATTTGCTCATTCAAGCACGATGTTTGTTGTGTCAATTACCTGAAGCATCAAAAATACGGCAACGCCATGACTGTTAAAATTACCTTGAAAGGCAATTTGGAATTCGGTACTTCCAAAACCTATGAAACGATGTTGAAGACACTGCTCCAAAAGTTGGAAGTGTATTACAAACATGATTATTTGTTGAAATCTGAAGCTTATTTTCAAGCGGAAACAGCAAATATTATTGTACCAAGATTGATTGTGCCTGTGTGTGCGGAGAAAACTTGGCGAAATACCGTTGGTTTCTTGCGCGATGCAGCACAGTTTGCCGTAGCAGGTAAGATGTCTTTGTGGGTTTGCAACGAAAAGAACGAAGTGTTGCAACGACACATCATTGAACCGACAAACGAAAAACACGCTGTAAAATCGTTTCTGGTAGGTGCGAGTGCAGTTAAAGCGGGCGATTATGACCTCGCTATTACGGCATTTGACGATACGTTGGAAAAATTTGCGCGGAATTCTTACGCTTATGACTTGCGCGGTTACGCTCGATTCAAACTCGGTATGTTGGAAGATGCGGCTTTGGATTTTACCAAAAGCATCGAATTGTTTCCAACGGCTGAAGCGTTTTTCGGTCGCGGCAAGGTGCAAATGACTTTGGCTAATTTGGAAGGCGCGATTGGCGACCTTAAATCGGCTATTGAACATTCTGTGCCGTTGCAACCTATTTTTTGGCAGGCGCGCCGGGTGAAAGGCGAATGTCATTTGCGGTTGAAGCAGTATGATAAGGCGATTTTTGAATTCCAATTTGTTTCAAAACGCAATTTCAATGTAGAAGACCCGAATTTCAAACACCGCAAACGTACTTGGGAATTGTACGCAGAAGCATTGTTGGCTGTGGGTCAACGGGCAAATGCGGACAAGGCTTTGGCGGAAGCTCAAAAATTAGTGAAAGAAGAAACAGGTAAATTGACTCCGAGCTCAAACTCCAATCGTCGTCCTGTGGTTAAATCTTGAAATGATTTTAAGAAGCATTTCTAAAATGGTTGTCGCGTTTGCGGCAACCATTTTCATTTTGTGACTTTTACAAGATTTTGGTGCTCCATAGCTTAAAAGGATGCCTATTTTTCTGATTATTTGTAGAAAAGGACATAATTTCTGGCAAAATATGCTGTTTATTGTTTAGTTTTGCCTCAAAATCTGTTGTCTATGAATAAATACCTTACCCTTTTATGGATTGTTTTGCTGAGTAGCCATTCCGCTGCCATCGCGCAATCCGACCTCAATGCGCCTGATAGTTGGCTTTTTGCACACGTTGTCGAACGGGATATCCGCGTGAAGGATTATTTCAAATACATCGACAAAGTGGTGCGCAAGTATGACACGTTGATTACATACAAATTAACACCTCATTTATTGGCGCGTATGAATCCTTGGATTATTGATACGTTTGCGAATACGGATTATTACCGTCAACAAAAAAGAGGCGTTTTTGTTTTTGACCAACAAGAATTGGCAATTCTCAAAAAAGGAGATACTTTGTTTGTTAGAACGGAAGAAATTGCAAATCAAATTTTAGCAAAACAAGAAGCGACTTATATTGATGTCAATGTTCCTGAGTATAAATTGAGAATTATTGAAGGGACGGATACGGTTGGTAATTTTTTAATTCGAGTGGGACGCAATAGTGTTCGACAATGGGCGGTTTATAAGGACAAAGTGGTGAATCTGCGCACCAAAACGGGGATAGGGAAAATTATTAAAACGTATTTCAAAACTTATTCTTTAGATCCTGCAACGGGTCGGGTTTATTACAAGACGACGCGGGATGATGACAAAATAACGATGATGCCTTTGATGCCTTGGATGGAACCTGAAATCAATAAAGAACAATTTGGTCAATTGATTCACCCGACGACCAATGAAAAATCGCTTGGAAAAGCGTTTTCTAATGGTTGCATGGGGGCAGGGGAGGGGGATATTTGGCGGATTTTCTTTTACGCTCCAGTGGGTACGCGCATGCAGGTGCGTTATGATTTAGAGGTGAAAGATGAAAATGGGCATCTGATTCGTTTGGCAGATGTTTATGGGACAACGCCGAAAAAAGAGCCGTTAGCTCCTAAAACAGAGCCTTCGCCCAATACAATTCCGCCAAAAAAAGAAAATGTTTCGTTTAAATCGGAGGTAACTGTTCCGAAAAAAGAATCTATTCCGCCAAAATCTGAAACAACGATTCCGAAAAAAGAACCTGTCATGCCTAACGCGCCTAAGCAATAACCGCTATTTACACCTGTCAGGTTTTAAAAACCTGACAGGTGTAAATAATGGATAACTGCTATTTACACCTGTCAGGTTTTTAAAACCTGACAGGTGTGAATCCTTATTTTTGCGCAATTGCTTTTAATTCCATACCACATTTACCACATTTGCCTGCTTTAGCCGTCGGCTTTTCGCATTTCATGGGGCATTCGTACATCGTTGCGGCTGTTTTAGGCACTGTTGTTCCTACTTTTGGAGCTTCTGTCGTTGCCTTTGCTGCATCGGCTGCTGCTTTTGGCGCGTCCGCTTTTGGAACTGCTGCATTTTCTACGGGCAATGCTTTCGTTGTTGAAGGCGTACCCGTTGTTACTTTTGTTTCGACGGGCGTTGTCTTGACAGGATTACCTGTGGTTTTCGGTGCTTCCTCACACGAAACCATGAATACCGTCGCAAAACCCAATAATTTGAATAATTTCATTTTAGTTAGAATTGATTTAATTTAAATGAAACCTCAAAACGCAGAATGACCTATAAATGATATAAGAAATTGCGCCAATTACGCCTTTTTTCAAAATAAAGTTTTATGCTTCGTCGGCATGACTACTTTAAGATGCTGATATGCTTTTTCAGTGGCTTCGCGCCCTCTCGGTGTCCTTTGCAGATAACCCTCCATAATCAAAAACGGTTCATGCACTTCTTCAATCGTCCCTGCCTCTTCGCCGACTGCCGTACCAATCGTCGTCAAACCGACGGGACCGCCTTTGAATTTGTGAATAATCGCCGATAAAATGCGATTATCCATCTCATCCAAGCCACTTTCATCCACATTAAGTGCATTCAAGGCATATTGAGCGATGTCCAAATCAATTTTACCATTGCCTTTCATCTGCGCAAAATCCCGCGTCCGTCGCAACAGCGCGTTCGCAATACGCGGGGTGCCTCGACTGCGACGGGCAATTTCAGTCGCCCCCAAATCGTCAATTTCGACTTTCAAAATGGATGCCGACCGTTTGATAATGCCTTTCAACGTCTCGACATCGTAATAATCCATGTGGCAAGTGATGCCAAAACGCGCTCTCATCGGCGCGGTCAGCAAACCCATCCGCGTCGTCGCGCCCACGAGCGTAAACGGATTCAATGCAATTTGAATACTCCGCGCATTCGGACCCGAATCAATTAAGATGTCAATTTTATAATCTTCCATCGCCGAATACAAATATTCTTCAACAATGGTGTTCAAACGATGGATTTCGTCAATAAACAAGACATCTCCGCTATCCAAATTGGTCAAAAGTCCTGCTAAATCGCCCGGTTTATCCAAAACGGGACCTGAAGTCATTTTCATGGTCGCGCCCAATTCGTTTGCGACGATGTGCGAAAGCGTTGTTTTGCCCAATCCGGGCGGACCGTGTAGCAAAACATGGTCTAACGCTTCTCCTCGTTTTTTAGCCGCACCGATGAAGACCTTTAAATTATCCACAATTTTAGGTTGACCGCTAAAATCGCCTAAGGCTTTTGGGCGCAAGGCTCGTTCGACCTGTTTATCTTCTGTCTGCTCTTTTTTGGCAGGGTCAGTATTCGGATTTTTTTTCATAAACGTTGGATTTTTTTGGAACACATAGGGATATAGGGGACATAGGTTTTTTGGAACACATAGGAACATAGAATACATAGATTTTTGATTTTCAATACTCTATGTATCCTATGTTCCTATGTGTTCCAAAAAAACCTATGTGCTCTATGTCCCTATGTGTTCCAAAATAGCTCTTTTTGTGCAAATTTATAACAAAACATGTTATAAACCATTAGGATTGAAAACATATTTTTTTGAAATATTCGTAAACAAATAATCCCAAAAAATACGCCATTAAACTGTTAAAATCTCCTACATTTGCGTTCTAAAAATCACCCACATGGTATTAACATACAGTTTGACATTGCCCATCAAAGACCCAGTGCTGCAATTTGCACTCTTATTATGCATCATTTTGCTTGCCCCAATGCTTTTGCGCATCATCCGCGTACCGAGTATCGTCGGTTTAATCCTTGCGGGCGTAGCGGTTGGAACGCATGGTTTCGGCTTATTAGAAATAGATGCGGCGGTCAAAATGTTTGCATCCATCGGTTTATTATATATTATGTTTTTGGCAGGTTTAGAAATAGATTTTCGAGATTTCAAGCGTAACTCCTTGAAATCAGCCGTTTTCGGCTTTTTAACTTTTTCTATACCACTGTCCATCGGGACGATAACGACTTTTTATTATTTAGGATTTCCATTTCAATCCTCGTTATTGCTCGCCAGCATGTACGCGACACATACTTTAATTTCTTATCCCATCGTCAGTCGTTTAGGCGTGACGAAGAATGAAGCGGTGACGATTACGGTGGGCGGAACGATTATTACAGATACGGCTGCATTATTATTGTTATCGCTCATAACAGCGAGTGCGAAGGGGAATTTGAACGGTACGTTTCTATTTGAAATGGCGGCTTCGTTGATATTTTTTTCGACGGTCGTGTTATGGGTTTTCCCAAAAATAGCCCGTTGGTTTTTCCAAACGATTGAAAGTGAAGGGGTTTCGCAATACATTTTTACTTTAACAGTTGTTTTTGCTTCGGCGAGTTTGGCAGAATTGGCACATATTGAACCGATTATTGGAGCCTTTTTAGCAGGTTTGGCGTTAAATCGACTTGTTCCACATGCTTCTGCTTTGATGAATCGAATCCAATTTGTGGGTAATGCGTTGTTCATTCCCTTTTTTTTAATTCGAGTAGGGATGATAGTAGATTTGAAAATCTTGTTTGGAACGCACGCGGCGTTGAAAGTCGCAGCAACGATTTTAACGGTTGCATATAGCACAAAATGGTTAGCTGCCTACATGACCCAAAAAATATTTGGATATTCAAAAACAGAGCGAAATATTATTTTTGGATTAGGCAGTTCTCATGCGGCGGCAACTTTAGCGATTATTTTAATTGGTTTTGAATTAAAACTGTTTGATGAGAGCGTGATGAATGGTACGATTTTAA
>JBDKKX010000334.1:0-6510 GCA_039795795.1 Bacteroidota bacterium
GTGAGTCCCATATCCTCCACAAAACAGTTAAAAATTAGCTCGAACTTGCGCTCGCCCTACGTGCACGATACGAAGATTGCCCGTACTGCGCCCTTCATAACTGATATTCCATTGAATATTGCGTTTTAGCGTTTTTTCTAAACTCATTTGCCACAAATAGTTGTTTCCATTTTGCAAACCTTCCAATAAAGCAAATTCCACTGGAATATTTTTCGCGCCTTGGTACGCCACCGTAATATAGGAGCATTTGCTCCGCAATTGGGTCAAATTGGCTTGATTATAAGTTAATTCTAAGGAAAAATCATGATTTTTGGCAGATTCACCGTCGATTTTAGCGGAATTAATGCCGTAACGATACTTATAAGCCAAAATGCCTCTAAAACTTTGTCCTGTTTTACCCTGATTAGACGCAAGCCAAGTCAATTGGGATTCTATTTTTTGAAACAAAATATTGTAATTTCGATTCAAAAAGGCTTCGGAACGATTGTTTTGCGCGCCTTTGGCGAAAAAACCTTGAAACGTTATTTTATGCGTGATATTCCAACGGGTGCGAATAGAATATTCTGTTTTGCCGCGTTCTTCAAAACCTGTTGCTAAAACAATGCGATTGCGGGTTTCATTTTGACCCATTTCTGCATCCATCGTCGGATTACCTCGATTGAAAATCAAAGTGTTCCGAATATTTTGACTCAATGCGACCAAAGATATATCTGGAATTTGTAATTCAAAAGGATTCCATTGAGAAACAGTAAGTGCGTCGGCGCGTACCCGACGATTGATTTGAAAAGTATGCAGCGTCGAAAAACGATTCCATCCATTCCGCCATTTTTGTTGAAATCCTTTTAAAACGGCAGTATCAGACCAAAAAAATCGAGGTTCGATTCTAAAACTTTGATTCAATTGCACATTGTTCGTCCGAACAAAATTGCCTGTCAACAAGGTGACGCGCACATAATCGGCTTGGTCTGGAAAGGGCGAGATTTCAAACTCATCTAAATGCGGAATCGTATCCGGATGTCTATTTTTCCAAATATATTGCCCTTCACCTGGTCGAACCTTAATATATTGATATGCTGTTTTTTGCTCCTGACCCGACCCAATTTCATAAAAAGTATTCCCCGAAACCGCTTTTTTTAAAAAATTGAAATTATAATCCAATCGCCCTACATAAGTTTCTTGCGGTTTTAAGTTGGTACGCGTCGAATCCAAAACTTGTAGATTGCGGTACGTCAATGTCCAATTTAATGGATTGTTTTTTTTCGGGATTAAATTTGCAGTTAAACTCAATTCTTGGACTTGTGAAAGTGGTGTAAAACCATTTTTAGTTGGAAAATAATCTTTTCGTTCTGAAAAACTCGCCATTAGATTAGAGCCACTTTTGGCGGTTGGTAATTCAATATAATATTTTTTTAAATCATATTTGAAACTATTTTTCAACAAGGTGTCTTCCCCGATTTGTTTGCGTTGATTTTGCTCCTGTTCGATATAAAAACCTGCTTTAAATCCATTTATAAATTTTAATTTTTTATTATCAAATTTAAAGGTTTTAGAAATATCCAAATGAGGGCGTTCAAAATTGGTTTTTTCAAAACTGCTTTGCGTTACCAATCGACTATCGTTGACGTTCAAATTGAAACCTCGATAAGTCCAATTGGTATTACCTGCCTGTTTTTCCCCAAAATAATCGTCGCCGCGTCGGTAATTGGAGAAATTATATTCCGCCACAAAATATTGGTTTTGTTTCAAACGAAAATTAGCTACTGCCATTTGTTCTGTCAAAGGCATGGTCGTGGTCGAAACATTCCAATCTCTTGTAAATTCAGCAGGACGATAAGGATTTAAAGGTTTGAACTGGGCATTTGTATATTCATATTTGGCTTCGGATTGAAATAACCAATCTTTTTTTGCCTTTTTACCAAATAAAATTTCGCTTGATGCCCCTGTGATAGCTGCCCAACCCACATTAAGCGAATCCCCCAATTCCGAAAAAAGGTTTTTATCTTGATTGCTTAACGCCAATTCTGCAAATACTTTCAAATTTTTATGAATTTGATAATCCGCGCCAAGCGTCATTAATTGCTGTTGAATGGGCGCAATCAATGGTTTTATCGGTTCAAAACGACCCGAAAGAGTGCCATCTCGTTGCGGCGCGACCCATTGATATACGCGCCCATTCGCAGAGGACGGTGCTTGGATATAATTGCCTTTGCCTTCGCCCACAGGCGTAAATGTAGAAAGGTATAACGCCGAATCAGGATTCGTAGCATAAACCAAAATGTTTGAATAATGCACGTTGTTGACGGTTGTATCGGTCAATTTATACATGATTCGGTCTCGATTAAAACCGTCTGTTGCCTTTTTCCAACCTGCAACGACTGCATTTTCAGACCGATTGCCTGCAAGCCGCAAGGTTGTTTTCTCCAAAGAGTCCAAATTTTGAGTGCCAGACGCATTTTTGCTATCTTGCTCGCTAAAAAAATTAAATTTTAATTGAAACTTTTTGTTTTTGTATTCGGATTCAAAACCGTACATTGTACGCAAATAATTTTGGTCTGCAAATTCATATTCGACGATGATTCGGCTGTCTTTTGTAACTAATTTTTTCGCCGTAAATTGAATTTCACCCCGATTATAGTCCATAATATAATCTGCATCCTCTCCGCGTTGCAATAAAAGTCCATCAAAATACACCTTTTCCGTCCCAGAAAGCACTATCAAAAAAGAAGCACCGTCCGTTCCCGCCAAGTGATACGGTCCTTGATTGCCTTCTTGTTGCGGCAACGTGTAACGATTAAATTTTCCTTTCGCAACTGCCGCCGCCATTTTAAGGTGTAACGAACCCTTTTTGTCAAAATCCGTCGTGGTTGTGAAGACACCACCTTGTCCGCGTTTGTACAAATTCATAAAATAGGAAGGCGGGCGCGCCCATTCCACATCGCCCACCAATAAAATATTGTTTTTCTGCTTGATTTGAATAAAAATTTTGTCAAACTCGCGCAATTGACGCGTATTGCCTTCTGCTTGTAATGGAATTTGATTATCCGTGATGGCGGCTGAAATTTCCAAATCAGGCGTAATTTTACCCGCCATTTGCAAATTGAAAGCCGAATTGACGACTAAATTTTGAGCGTTCCCAACCGAAATCCCTCTCGCAAAGGAACCCGAATAGTTTAGACTCTTCGTATCAAATAAATTATCGGATTGTGAAAAATTATCAGGCGTATAATCGTATTCAATGGGCATACCGCCTATCCTTTTAGGTCGAATTTGAGCCGAATCCAAGCGGCGGCGCGGCAGAGACAGCAAATAAGGCAAGACTCGGTATTCCAGCTGTACGATTTGAGGGCGTATCGGAATCGTATCTTGCGTTTTTTTTAAAATTAAATTGTTTTTGACATAAAAATCACTGGTTTGATACGCGCCTTGGAGTATTTTAAAAGATTGCGGGATGATCGTTAACGAATCTTTTATCAGTGTATCGGATTGTAAAAGGAGGATGGGATTGCGCAAAGACCGTATCGGAATTTGCGCAATCAAGGTTGGCAGGAAACTTGAAACGCAAAGCCAACAAAGCATTATAAAAAATCGTTTTTTAATTGGATACACTTTGAACATCAAATTTTTGCACAAAAATAGCATTCAAAGTGTCCTGTTTTACAGAAAAAGCATCCATTTTGAAATATGGATGCTTTTTCGTTTTATTTAAGATTTGAACGGAATGGTCACAGACACAAAAGGGATTGGTATCGCAGCTACTACCGTTTGCCCGAAGGCTGTGCCTCCTGCAAACATTACTGCAAAGTCAAAGGCAAAACCTTTGCGCATGTACCTGCCGCCTAACGAACCAACACCGCCACCAGCACCAGCACTAACTGCGCTTGCAAACCAGTTTTCAGTTAATAAAGAAAAGTTATCACTTAAACGATATTGACCCGAAATCGTAAATAGTAAAGGATTGGATTGATTATTGGTTTGTTGGAAGGCAATTGGATACCCGCCTCCCAACGTCAAACTCTTATTTTTATCGCCAAATGTTACCACACTATATAATATACCTGCACTGACCCGTTCGCCTGACGCACCAACACTCGCTACGGAAAAACCACCTGCAATCGCAGCATTGTTCCCTAATGGCGTAGAAAGTTTAGTATTGAAACTCATTACAAAAGGAACGTGATTCCCTGTCAATAATCCAATAATATCGCTACTTGCACCAATTGAAAAGTGATCCGTTAATCCATAGTTGACGGAATTCAGCACTAACATGGTGTTTTTGTAATAACCTTCGCCTTTTCGTACCCCAAAAGCCGTCGGAGTCATAAAATTACGGCTTGCATGCTGGTTTTCATAAGCAAACTTGCCAGCATCCACTAAATTAATTTCTTCTATGTCTTTAATTTTGTTGCGTTCAATCGTGATGTTTCCTGTACTTGCCGTTTCAATTGTTAGCGCAGTTTCCGTTTTTTCAATGACTTTGCCCTTGATGCGATTATTGTCTTTGGTTTCGATTTGAACGGTGCTGCCTATTTTTTGCGCTTGAACCGTTGCAATAGCGAATAGTAAACTAAAACTTAAAAAAACATTTTTCATTTTGTTTGGAATTTTTTTTTGTTCAAAAATGGTATTGTTTAAAGCGTGTCTTGCTTTGTAAATACAAAGTTATGTCCTAAATGTGGGCAAAAGGAAATTATTTTTGATTTTGGTAAATATTATTTTATTGAATATCAATTATTTACAAAAAAAATCTTTTGTTGCTTTTGCTAAAAAAGGAAAAATGCTCGCTTTGATGATGCAAAGATAACGGCAGGACAAGGCAGGATACAAATAACATTGTTTTGATATTTCGGAAAGTCGTCGTTTTGTTTCTTGGAAATTCGGAAAACTTGGAATTGGGATTAAATGGGATTTTTTGGGGATTAAATGGGATTGATTTTTAGGATTGATTGGATTGAAAAGTTAAAAATCCAATCAATCCTAAAAATCAATCCCATTTAATTCCAAAAAAATCCCATTTAATCCCAATTCCAACCCACCACCATTAATTTAATTGCAATTTGGGAATCGTGAAATGAAAGGTCGTTCCCACATTTTCAGTGCTTGTCGCCCAAATCCGACCGCCTAATTTATTAATAATCTTCTTACAAGTCGCCAACCCAATGCCCGAACCTTCATATTCACTCCGAGAATGCAGCCGTTCAAACAGGTTAAAAACACGTTCTTGATATTCTTTCTTAATCCCAATCCCATTATCAATCACCATAAAAGTATGTTGATTCGAGGTTTCAGCGTGCATGATTTGAATAATCGGCGTTTCCTCTTTTTTACGGAATTTGATAGAATTCGCAATCAAATTTTGAAATAATTGAGTCATTTCCGTCCCAGAAGCCTTCAAAGCAGGCAGTTGATTGAGTAAAACCGCCGCATTTGTCTCTTTCATTGACATCGTAAGATTATGAACGACAATGAAAACCGTATCATTTAAATCCACTTCTTTCACGTCGCCCTGGTCTTGCTTATTGAGGCGCGAGTACGCCAACAAATCATCCAATAATCGTTGCATTCGGCTTACCCCGTCCGTGATGTAAAACATAAATTCCTCCGTATTATTGTCCAACTTGCCGCGCAAACGCCGTTTGAGTAATTGCGTGTACATGCCAATCATGCGCAAAGGTTCTTTCAAATCGTGAGAAGCGGCATAAGCAAAATTTTCCAACTCTTGATTGGAAGCCAATAGTTTCTCCTCAAATTTACTCAATTCCTCCGCTTGGCGCGCCATTTCTTGTTTTTGGCGTTCTAATTCCTCTTTTTGTTGTTCCAAGATTGCTTTTTGTTCGCTTAACATATGAATAATCAATTTTTGTCCCGTTTCAAAGATAGTCACCACCGCAAAAACAACAGTCGTGAGCAAAGTGTAACTGATAAAATAGTATTGATGGTCAAATTGACGGAGCGTTTCCACCCGCGCTTGAATGCCAACAGGCTCAGTTTTGTAAATGTGATACAAAAATGCTTCCAAAACCATCATCCAAAAGAGTCCAGAGAAGCGATTCGCAAATAATAGTGCAATCAAAGGGGCTACCATAAGCCACAGAAGATTATCCGAATATAATCCCCCAGTTATCGGCACAATCGGTGCCATGACTAAGACCCACGAAAAAGCTAATAGATTACCCGATACAACTAAATTCCCATATTTTTTAAAAATATACATCAACACTACAATGGCAGCTGCCGCGCCTAATAAAGGCATTGCATCATTAGAAGGCGTGAAAAGGATCGTTGTAAGCGTTGTGATGACTATTAAAAAAAAAATCAGTAAATGAATGTAAGTCAGTACCTTTGCTTTTCTTAAAAGTACGAAAGAGGTTGCTTCAATCTTCGGCATTAATTTTTCTGTGTATTTGTTTAGGAGTTCCATATTTACAATGGGCTTTAATTTGGGAGATAAATCTCTGCGAATCGAACGAATGAGAAAGGTAGGGCGGTCTAACAAAAATGACACGATTTGAT
>JBDKKX010000335.1:0-6478 GCA_039795795.1 Bacteroidota bacterium
CGAAATCCCTAATCCGTCAGGACTCGTAATCCAATCCACACTTTTTAAAACATTTTGGTAGGTCAATAACGGTTCCCCCATGCCCATATAAACAATATTCGTCAAGGGATGCCCATACCGTTCCATCGACTGACGATTTGTCAACACCACTTGGTCATAAATTTCAGCAGGGTCAAGGTTGCGCAAACGCCCCATTTTGCCCGTCGCACAAAATTTACACGTCAAACTGCACCCCACTTGCGACGAAACACACGCCGTAAATCGCCCATCCTCAGGGACAGGTATCAAAACCGACTCAATCATAAACCCATCGTGCAATCGCAATCGACTTTTGACCGTCCCATCCGCCGAAAACTGAACTTTATCCATCACCACCGCCTTTATTTCAAACTTTTCGTTTAAAATAGTACGCAAATTTTTAGATAAATCCGTCATCTCCTCGAAAGAAGTCACCGATTTTTTCCAAAGCCAATCCCCAATCTGTTTAGAACGGAAACGCGGTTGCCCCATTTCCAACAACACTTTCTCCAAATCAGGACGCGAAAGCAGTCGAATATCTTTTTTTAACATTTTTATTTTTTTTCACATATCATCACAAAAGCAGGTGGGAAATTCAACGGCACAAATGTAATATCTACATTTCCAAAAATATTTCGATACATCTTTTTGATAAACGTAGCATAATGAAATTGAATATATAAACCACCTATTTTTAATACTTTATAGCAATTTCCAACAATTGAATACGAAAGCGCGTCAGGCAAAGAAACAAATGGAATCCCAGAAATCACATAATCCGCCTTCGTTATATCGTACCGCGCCATATACATTTCGACCAATTCTGCAGAATCCTCAATCAAAATAAAACGCGGGTCAGCCACTTCCCGCAAGATTTCACAGAAAACAGGCTGGATTTCAAAACACAACAATCGGGCATCTGGACGCATCTTTTTCAACAATTCGTGTGTAAAAACGCCATCCCCCGCCCCCAATTCAATGATAACAGTTGCCTGTTGAAAATCAATCGGGCGCAACATCTCTTGACACAAAAATTGGGAACTTCTGACAACAGAACCCGTCGTGCGCCAATTTTTAAGTGTTTCCTTAAAAAAAGTCATTTTTTTCATCCGTTGGCTGATTTAGTTGAGTAGATGCGGCAAAAATAAGCAAGTTTTAGAGATATTTAAGTAATGCTGAATGATAAATGATAAATGATGAATGATGAATGGTTTATCAATAAATGCCGATGCGCAACATTACTAAGGTACAACCAATTTCTATCTCTATACCGCGTGCTTTCGCCAACGAAATAAGTGCCATATTTTCCGTTCCGGGATTGAATATCAATCGTTTAGGATTTAAAGAAAAAATATAATCGTAATAATTCGGTTGCAATTTTTCATTGATATATAACGTAATCGTATCCACATTTTCAATTATAGGCATTCCATTTTGAATCAAAATACCCTCAATATTGCCTTTGCGAATGCCCACAGGAATCACTTCATGCCCTTTTTCGCTCAAAAGACAGACGGCTTGATACGCATATCGGTCGGCATTCGGGGTTGCACCTAATACAATTGTTTTTTTCATATAAATTGGATGGTTATTATTTATCTTTTAAACGCGCTTTCACAAAAGCTTGATAGGTTACTAAACCTTTTTCCGAAAGCGTTTCAGGCTTGATTTCAATCCGTTCCAAAATGTCGTACAATGCGCCAACCCGTCCTTCGGTTTCAAAGAAACGATTGATTACCACGATTTTACGCATTTCTAAAAGACAATATCCCGAAGTAAAATTGCCTTTTTCGTATCGAATGACATATTCTAATTCTTCAAATAATGCCTCAATTTTTTGAAGCATGGCTTTTGTTGCGCTCATGCGAGATTAGATATTGGAATTAATCAACATAAATAATTTTTCTCAAAAATTTCAAACCAATCGATAATTCAACCGTCAAATTCCGAATCGTTTGCGCAGGCAACGTCACCGTTTGCCCATTTCGCTCATCGTATTGATTGCGAATAATCACATTTCTGATTTCGGGACTAAAATATTGGCGCGAAATATCGGGGCTAATGCTCAATTCCACCGTACCACCGATAAATTCAGAAAAAGGAAAATCCATGCCGCCACTCAAATATACACCATAATTAAAATGTTTAACATTCTCAGGAATCGGATATTGTACAAAATAACCCACATAATCCGTATTCCCTAAAGACGTGCCAACGGTATATTCCGCACGAATCCCAAGTCCATAAAACGCATTTTTTATTTTTAAAGCATCTTTTTGTTTCGTTCCGAGCGTCAAAGCGACGTTTTTGAATTGAAATTCCGTCAAAGTGGCAGGCAATTCTATGAGCGCAGCCGTACCGGGGTCAATCCATTTATATGGTCTCGTGCGAATCGCACTGCCGCGAATGTGATAACCTAATTGCGCAAAAACAGACAAATTACCCGTTGTCGGCACCGTTTCGATGAAGCCAATGCCATGATATTTGTACAAAGGGCTGCGTTCGCCCTCGTTCCAGCGTTGATTGCCGACCGAAAGCCCGCCTTTTATGCCAAAAACATAGCTTTGCGCGGATAATTGCAGCGCGCAAGCAGTGAAAAGTAAAATATTTAAAAATTTCATTTGAAAATATTTAGTTTTAATTGGTAATTCAATTTTTAGGACGCGTTGGAATTAGGATTAAATGGGATTTTTTTGGGATTAAATAGGATTGATTTTTAGGATTTATCGGATTTTAAGGGGTTTAATTCGATGAATCCTAAAAATCAATCCTATTTAATCCCAAAAAAATCCCATTTAATCCTAATTCCAGCGCGCCACATATAAGTTTCAATATTTGCGTGCAATCATCAAACCATCGCGCAAAGGCAATAAAAGTGTTTCCACACGCGGATCTTGATGTAATTTTTTGTTAAAATTATCTAATATTTTCGTATCTCGGTCGTGCAAATTTGGGTCTAAAACCACTTTTCCACTCCACAACACATTATCTGCAATGATAATACCACCAGACCGAACTTTATCAATCACCAAATCAAAATATAGCGCATAATCGCGTTTTCCAGCGTCAATAAACACTAAATCAAACATTTCGTTTAAATCAGGAATCAATTTCAAAGCATCACCGATATAAATCTTAACTTTTTGTTCTAAATCAGCCCTTTTCACCGCGTTTCGTATCAAATATTCTAATTCTTCATCTGCCTCCATCGTATAAATCAATCCATCGTGCGCCAAACCTTCTGCCAAACAAATTGTAGCATAACCTGTAAATGTGCCAATCTCCAAAATGCGGCGCGGCGACATCAATTTACTCAATAAACTCAAAAATCTTCCCTGCAATTCGCCCGACAACATGCGCGGACGCAAGGTTTTTAAGTGCGTTTCGCGCTCTAACAGTTGCAATGCAGGCGCGGGTGATGTCGTATGCGTAGCCGCATAATCGTACATCTTTTCAATCAAAATGTTTAAAAAATCCATAAAAAATTGCCTTTGGGAAACAAATCATTTCCGAAAGGCAAAGATAAAAAATCTATTTGAATTAGGAAGTGGCTGTCTCAAAAGGGTAAAATTTAATTTTTAGACCGAATATTATTCGGTTGTGATACGAATAGATGTACGGATTTTACAGATTTCACAGATTTATACGGATTTTGGGACAAAAAATCCGTATAAATCTGTAAAATCTGTAAAATCCGTACATCTATTCGTATCACAACCGAATAATATTTTGTAATTTTTTCTTTTGAGACAGCTACTTCCTAATTCAAATAAGGTTACAATTTTTCTAAAAAAGCTTGATACTCTTTACAAGATTGCATGTTTTTCGCAGGTACTTTTCCTCCAAAACGCTTTTGAAAATCTTCCATATAAGGATTTTTAAAAGGCGTTTTGACTTGATTCTCATCTTCTTTGAAATCTTTTGTTATCAAACGACGGCAATCTTCTTGATACATCAAATTACTTTTTTCGCACAAACCTGCCATATAACACGCGGCTGCCGCAATCGTCGGATTTTCCTCATGCATCGCTTTCAAATACCAATTTTTTGCCTTATCACAACTAAAAAAATCATCATTCGATTTAGAAAAAGCATAATTTTTAGGCGTATCTGCCCGCCCTGACATATAACTATAAATGCCCATACCTACAATGCCTAAACCCACCATTCCAAAAGCCACTTTAAACAATTTTTTCCAAATCATCGCTCCTAACATCGCAATTGCAGTCAAAACCAAAGCCCAAATCGTCATTGGAATAGATTTTCCACCCTCTAAAACACTACTTTCTGTTTTAAATAAATTTTTAATTTTCGATTTATCAATCCCACAATTCGGTGCGTTAGACGAGTAGATGCGACTCATCAACCATGCTTTTCCATTTTGCGTCATATTATAATAGACATTTCCCAATAAAAAATAATTTTCAGCCCGTTTTGCCACATTTCGTTCCGTTTCTTTTTTCAAATCAATGATTTTTTGAACCAAATCTGCTTTATTATTACATTTTAACAACGTATCATTTAAAGGATTTGCACTATTAATACGCACTTCTGTTATAAACGGATTGTTTGAAAGATATTTTTTATAAGGATGTTCCAACCAAAAATCAGCAGAAATCGTTTTGAAAACCAACGCCGCTTTCTCCAAATTATCATTTAAAAGATAATATGTCCCGTAATAATCCTTGATTTTATTCACATCCCAACCCTTTTTTGCCCCCCTTTTCGGGTTATACGTCGTTTGTGTTTTTTCATCATATACCAAATCTTCATCATCATAATATTCGCCATAAGGTTTCGGATCCGCCACTAAAAACGCTTCAAAAGGCGTTAAACCACTTTTTTTATCCAACAAAGTCAAGATTGATTCATAATCTTTTGGCGTTCCAAGTTCCAACAATTTGTGATAAAAATTAACATAACCGCCATTATTAGAACTAAAACCAAGCGTCAAATGATGTTTACTTGTCAATAAAACGCCTTTCGTAACCTCGCCTTTTGCAAAAAAACGCTCTGCAAACCAGCGCATTAATTGCGCTTTAAGCATTTTATAATCCAAAATATTATTTTGTTCTTTCTCCAAAAAAGCCATTAAATGCACAATTTGTTGTTCCGCATCTGCGTTCAATTTTTTGCCAATTTGATTCACTACTTTTGTGATTTCCAATTGAATACGTATAACAGGATTGTCTGATTTTGCTTTTCCTACCTGTTTCAAATAGGTATCCGCAGCATCAAAATCTTGCGCGATGAATGACAAATGGGCTAACGATAATTGCAAAAATGCTTTATCCGATTGCTTACCATCCGCCACCACTTTGTCGATGAAACGGCGCAAATCTTTCAAATATCCAAAATCATTTCTCAAATTTTTTGTTTTATCTGCCCCTTCTTCCGCATCAAAATAATCCGTTTCGCGGTAGGTCAAAGCCGACGTGTATAACCAACTTTCAACTTTATTCACTTCCCGTTCAATCAACATATTAAAATCTTTATGCGTCGGGTCTAACGCATAAATTTTTTCTAATTCGGGTAATTGCCTGCCCTGTTTCTGCAAAGCCGCCATTAATTGCAAAACCGCTTTTTCGTGATTGGTTTTTGCAAGCAATAAAGTTTTGTCCAAATGCTCGAATTCAAACAATTGTACGGCGCGCTTACGTTTGTCAATACTCCATTCAAAAGTTTTGGCAAGCCAGAAATTGCGTTGCACGACATCCTTAATCGCCGTCGCATAATAAAACATTGCCGAACTTTCTATCCAACTCCCTGATTTAGCATTTTTTATATATTTGTCATAATAATCAACTGATTTTGCCGTATCGCCCGCATATTGTGACAATTTCATCAATTGATACGCTGTGCGCAATTTTACGAAAGGTTTTTGCGCGCTTTGCAACAAGGTTTCTCCTGCAAGAAGGGCATTTTTAATCGGCACTAAATGCTTTTGACGCTCCTCGTCCCAAAGCGAAGGATTATTCATGCCCGCTTCACACTGTTTAGAAAACAACAAATAGTTGTATAATTCACTATTTTCAGGCTGCTGCAACACCTGTACAAAAGGTTCAGCAGCGAGACTATTGCTTGAAAAACGGTCGGGTTCGGTCTGATAGAGCAGCCGATGAATGTCTTTTCTATCCCCTTTTTTGCCCACCGCGAGATACCATTCATCCACATTGGAGGCGTAAAAAGTCGTATCCAACTTGTCGCCAAACTTATTATACGGGTCATTTGGCGTATAGTAGAGATTACTTGAATATGTAAATGGCAGTAAACCAACGGTATTTACCAAATTCGGTTGAAACAGCCAAAATCGAAAATCTTCTTCCTCTCCTTCACTCGTGCAGGCTTGAAACATCGTGCGCGGCAATAAAAAAAGTAAGAAGGTGCATAATAGGCGAAAAAAATTTCCCATCCATCATCATTTTTAGAGTTTTTAGAAAATATGTTTGAAACATTATGT
>JBDKKX010000336.1:0-6455 GCA_039795795.1 Bacteroidota bacterium
ATCTGAATGAAATTTGGATAAATTTTCAATCGCTCCTTTAAATTCCAAATAATCAAAACCAGGCAAGTTATTCCTTTCAATCACTTTGGTTAAAAATTCAAGGCTTTTGGAGTCCGCATCAGGACTACCGAATAGGTTTTTCATCATTGTCTCAATATTTTTTAAATAATTTTGGCGAAATGAGATTGTTTTGTTTGAACAAAAAGACTTTCATTGACAAAAATAAGCAATCCCTTGTTTTAAACCAAAAAATCTTCAAAAACAGTTCCTTTTTTTTGAGAAAAATCGGTCAACTGTCCCATATCACCGATAAAAACCTGCCAAAATGCCAAAAAGCCGTTTGGGATAAACACCAAAACGACTTTTCGGATGAGCGTACAACACAACCTCGGAGGGGGTTGACTTTGATTTTTTGGAACTTGGCTAAAGGAACGTTCTTTGTTTTAACCCCAACTTTTGCAACGGTTAACCAACTCCCTCAGATGGTTTTTCTGGACGGCTAATAAAAATTAGCAAAACCAATAAATAAATCATCAAGTACAAGCTGGACTGAGACGAATCAATGACTGAATGCATGCGTAATTGAATACGTTTTGAGGGTGAATTAATAATTTGTTTTAAATATTGTTATCATTTGAATAATGCCGCAAAGTTATATGTTTTTTTTATAAATGTCAAATCGAGTGTCACATTTTTTTTTAATTTTACGCTTTATTAACAATAAAATTGTTTTATTTATGAAATTCGGACTTATAACTCATTGATTTTAAATCATTTATTATTAACTTGGTAATTATTAAAATTAAATTTTACATATATAATAATGTTACAAATATAATACTTAAATATAAATACAAAATATATTTCTACTTTTGACTATAACGATAGAAATGACCGTTTGTGACAAGGATAAAAATATTTTTTTGAAAAAATGGTGCGCAAAAGCTATATTTCGCGCACCATTGGGGTTCTTTAAACAAATCGCATTTGATTTTTATCAGAACTTAATGTACTTGATAGGCATTTGTTTCGTGGCATCTATCGTGGTTTGCAAGAAGTAAATCCCATTTGCGAACCCCGTTAAATCAAAAAAGAGGTCATTTTCGCCTTCATTCACCTGCGTTTTTGTGGTGAAAACAACTCCTGTGAGCGCGCTATACCATTCAAAAGTAGCTTCTCCTTTATAATTAGAATTCACAATTACATTCATTTCCCCCTCACCCGGATTCGGAAAAATACTTTTGATGACAAGTGACACTTGTTGCGTACCATTAGCCGAGAATCGCGGTTGATTGCCACTCGCTTGAGTCATTATAATGGCTGCCTCATCATCCTCACTGGGCACGTTCGTCGTATTGTTGCCTGGGGATGAATCGATATCCGTTGGACTTGCTGTTTTGACTTGTGCAAAGGCGGTTACAGGTCCTGTATTGTCCAAACAGAAAAGCGGCATCGTCATCGTGACCGTTTGACCTGAGTTGAGCGTACCGACATTCCATATATGCGTAAAAGTATTATAAGATGTTCCAGCAGTAGCGGTAGGATTCCCACCATTCACGAATTTAGTAGGGAATGGAAAGTCAACGCTGACATTCGTAGCCGCAACCCCACCTGTATTCCGCAAAGTTAAGTTGAAATTTTTAGCAACGTATTGTGTATAGGTGGCGGGGGTGGGCATCGTTAATTCCAAATCGCAAGTCGTACCTGTACCTTGTTTAAACACGGTGATATTATCTTCGTCATCTTGCGTCGGGATGCCTGTGGTGTTATTGCCAGGAGTAGAATCGGGGTCATTGGTCTGTGTTGCCGTTTGTACTTGGGCAAAGCCAACGATATTACCCGTGATAGCCCCTACATTATATAGGATGGTCAAATTTGCCGTTTCATTTGCAAGTAAGCTGCCAACGTTCCAAATACCCGTCAAGGTATCAAAAGTCCCTTTTTGGGGCGTAATGGTTTTATAGGATAACTGGTTGGGTATCAAGTGTTTAACGGATACATTGGTTGCCGTCATCGTGCCTGAATTATCTACAGCTATCGTAAAAGTGACATTCCCATTCGGCAGTACACTGGATTTATCCGCAAGCATATTCAAAGCCAAATCAATGAATGGATTGGATGAAGTCGTCGGAACACTCAATAAGGCTTCATCATCTTCATTCGGAGAATTATTGGTATCATTTCCGGGCGTTGAATCTATATCCGTTGGCGATGCCGTTTTCACTTGGATAAATGCACTAATGGTGGTCTGTAAGGTGAAAACGGTCACGGTCAAAACCGCAGAATCGCCCGGTGCAATCGTTCCAACTGTCCAAAGCCCCGTAAAAGAAGCGTAATTACCTTGTGAAACCACTTGTGAATTAAAAGCCATGCCTGTTGGAAATGGATATTTGACGGTGACACCTGTTGCTGCTGCGGGACCTCGATTGATTAAAACGGCTCGTAACGGAACGTTTTGATAAATCGGCAAAGCGTTCGTATATGGACAAGTTAAGGATAATTCCAAATCGCATTGATTCGCATTGGCTGAAAAAAGCGTTACTTTGGCTTCATCATCCTCATCCGCCGTTTGATTGCTATCATTTCCAGGGGTTGAGTCGGGATCCGTCGGTGTGCTCGTCTGTATTTGTGCAAAATTAATAATGGAATTAGTCAGCGTATTCACTGTTGCAGTAATGCTTAACGTAACCGTCGAGTTCACATTCACCGTTCCAATTGTCCAAATGCCTGTTGCTGTATCGTATATGCCCACTGAGGGCGTTGCGCTATTAAAAGTCAGTTGAGGCGGTAAAATATCTTTCAAACTCACTCCTGTTGCCGTCAACAAACCGCGATTCAAGACGCTTAAATTAAAAGTAACAACCGTATTCAGCGCAACCGTCGTAGGATTTGCCATCATAGACAATTCTAAATCCGCATAATTGGTATTACAATTAACCGCATTAAAAGTTTGAGCGGTTTCATCATCTTCCACAGGATTATTCGTTGGATTATTGCCCACATTCGAGTCAATATCTAATAAATCCGAAGTTTGTACTTGTGCGAAACTTTTATTCGGCAACGTCCAGCAACCTGCGGAACCTTGAATCGTTAAAGTTGCCGTCGCTTGATTGGCAAGATTACCAATCGTCCAAATATTTGTTGTCGCGTTATAAGAACCCACCGAAGGAATAATTGCCAAATTATTGATATTGGTCGCTAACGAACACTTGACTGTTACCCCTGTCGTCGCATTGGGTCCCCGATTGAATAATCCAATAATATACCGAATGCTATCTCCTATCACTAAGGGTGTAAGGGTAACATTGTGGCTTAGTTCTAAATCGGCAAAAGCATTGGTTGTATTTTGAACCACATTGATAAGCACTGTCGCTTGGTCATCTTCGGTGGATACAAAATTACTGGGCGTAGAGTCTATATCTAAATAATTACAAGAACGCATTTCGCAGGTAAAATCAATATTGCCTAATTGCAATGCCTTGGTTTTCAATCGAATAGAAACCGTTCCGCCTGCGGCAAGTGTAAATCCAGGTTTGTTGCCCGTTGCAGGATCGGCAATATGGCTGAATAACCATACGCCTGTGACGGGGTCGAATTCTCCAATATCTGCGATGGAACTAATATACTGCAAACCTGCTGGAATATTGGTACGCACTTTTGTTCCGTCGCCCCGAGCGGGTCCCGCATTGTGCAAAGTCACGACATAGGTTACTGTATCGCCTAATTTCACAGGCAACGGCGTATTTTCGAGCGACATAGACAATTCCATATCCACCAACATACCCGTCATATTCAATATCGTTTCATCATCTTCGTGGGTTCCAGCGTTCAGATTGAAATTATTGGGCGCGGAATCGACATCCACTTGATTGGCAGCAATCACTTGAGCGATATTTCTTAACGCGCCCCCTTGAGTTACCTTTGCTGCGACTAACAAAATGCGTTCATTCCCAGGTGCTAAGGTGCCAACATCCCAAATCCCCGTCGTAGGATTATAAGTGCCGCCCCCACCATCAAAATTTTGCAACACTAAACCTGCCGATAAACTGTCTTTCACTTGAACGCCCGTTGCTGTAACCAAACTGTTGTTTTTGATTTTAACCAAAATCGGCGCATTCAAATTGAAAGGCACTTCTGGATTCGTAATGGAAGTTGTTAATTCCAAATCAATTTTATCAGAGGGCAGTGTTCCGCCCCCTAAAACGCAGTCTGCCGCAGGTGCAGCTGCTCCTGTGGTAACGGTCGATGTAAATGAATTGTTAGACAATACAGGGTCTATAAAACCACTGACCGTGGATGTAACCGAAGCTGTGACAACGATAGTGTCCGATAAGGCATACAGAACCGTTTTTAATCGAGCAGAGTCCCCTGCTACAAGATTTCCGATATTCCAAGGTCCTGCTGCCAGCCAAGCAAACCAAGCACCTGCGCTTGCATTTGCACACACAAATGAAGCATTGGTTGGTTTCGGAAAGGCTACAGTTACGTTGGTTGCATTAACAGCTCCTACATTTTTAACTGTAATGGTATAGCCAATCTGCGTAAACTTGGCAAAAGTAGGTGAATTCGGTGTGATGGTGATGGACAAATCCGTATTTTGAGCCGTTAAAAGCCATTGAATACAGACCAACATAAGGCATAACGGCATTCTCTTTTTGGAATTGCCGAACAGGTAAAAAAGCAAGTTGCTCATAGCTCAACACGGATGATTAAAGTTTGTTTTTAAACGGGATGTCATTAAAATATAAAAGGTGGTCATTTTGACAAATCTTTGACAAATGTAAGCGTTTGGCAACGATTTGATTGTAAAAAAAACTATAAATGGAAGTATTTATATGAAAATATCCTTTTTAGTGTAGATTTTAAATATTTATAATTTGATAGGCATTGGAATTGGAATTAAATACGGGACAAAAATATTTTTCGGCACAGATGGAACAGATTCTGCGAGATTTTCACAGATTTTTTTTGTTTTAAGGTTTGAAAATCAAAAAAAATCTGTGAAAATCCGTTGAATCTGTTCCATCTGTGATGAAAAGCCTTTTGTCCCGTACTAAGCATTTAATCCCAATTCCAGCTATTCCGCTTCCGCAAAGGCTTCTTGCATTTTTTGACGGTCAAATGCTTGTTCATTATTCGCAATCCAGATAGTCGCAACGCCATTGCCAATGAAATTGGTAATCGCTCGCGCTTCGGACATAAACCTGTCAACCCCCAAAAGCAAAGCTAATCCTTCAATGGGAATCACTTTAATCGCGGTCAAGGTAGATGCCAAAACGATAAATCCACTGCCAGTAACGCCTGCCGCGCCTTTCGACGTAATCATCAAAATCCCAATAATCGTAAGCATTTGTTCAAAACTCAAATGGACATTGAACACTTGCGCGAGGAAAATCACTGCCATAGAAAGATAAATCGTGGTGCCATCCAAATTGAAGGAATAACCCGCAGGCACGACTAAGCCAACGATGGATTTTGTGCAGCCCATTTGTTCCAACTTTTCTATCAACGAAGGTAAAGCGGCTTCCGAAGAGGACGTTCCAAGCACAATCAATAATTCTTCTCGGATGTATTTTAAGAACTTCCAAAGGCTAATTTGGTAATATTTCAAGATGAAATAAAGGATTACAAAAACAAAAATTGCCATTGTGGTATAAACGGTTGCCATTAATTTGGCTAAGGGCAATAATGTTTTGATACCATATTTGGCAATCGTGAACGCCATGCCGCCAAATGCGCCAATGGGTGCTAAATACATGACTTTATGCAATGCCCAAAAGATTTTTTTAGAAATCGGCGCGAGGAAATCAATGACTTTTTGTCTGCCAGAATAATTGCTTAAACTGATGCCAAGCACAATCGCTAAAACCAAAACTTGTAAAGTCATATTATCCCAAAAGAATTTCATCCAACTAAAATCGGCAGCTTTTTTGGTAAAATCCGCAATTTTAGTCAAATCGCCTCCTGCGATGGGCGTAACGCCATCTCCTGGACGAATGAGGTTTGCCACAACAATTCCGATAATTAGAGCAACTGTCGTGACGATTTCAAAATAAATCAACGCTTTTGCGCCAACTTTACCCACTTTTTTCAAATCACCCATCGAAATAATGCCTAATGTTATCGTCAAGAAAATGATGGGATTGATGAATAATTTCACGCTGCTGATGAAAATGCTGCTCAGAAATTCACTAAATGTCGTTTTTATTTCAAATTCAGAAATAAAAAGGTTGAATTTAATGGCTTTATCAAGGATAGGCTTCAATGCAGCTTCGGGATTGAAGTGTCCTAATAAAATGCCACAAATAATGGCGGTTAATACCCAAAAGGTAAGGTTTGTTAGAATTCTTTTCATTTTTTTAATGTTGAACCGTAATAATAAATGGTTGGAATTAGGATTAAATGGGATTTTTTTTGGATTAAATAGGATTGATTTTTTAGGATTTTTAGGATTA
>JBDKKX010000337.1:0-6444 GCA_039795795.1 Bacteroidota bacterium
GGAAGTCGTCTTTGAAGATGGGCAAGTATTGCTCTATCGGGGCGATGTCAACATATTGAGAAAATTGTACACCTAACAGGTTTTAAAATCTGTTAGGTGTATTTTTTTTGTTAATTCATCATTCAAACTATGATTAAATTAGACATTTTAGCCGTTGGCGTGCACCCCGACGATGTAGAACTAAGTGCTTCGGGTACCGTCTTACGCCACATCGCACAAGGTAAAAAAGTGGGTTTACTCGACCTCACTCGCGGCGAACTCGGTACGCGCGGCAATGCGCAAATCCGCACCCGCGAAGCCCAAGATTCAGCAACCAAAATGGGGGCAATCGTGCGCGAACAATTGGATTTAGCCGACGGTTTTTTCCAACACACGGAAGCGAACTTATTGAAAATCATTCAAATCCTTCGCAAATACCAGCCTGAAATTGTTTTAGCCAACAGCCTCGAAGACCGCCATCCAGACCATGGGCGTTCTGCCAAATTAGTCGCGGATGCTTGTTTTCTAAGCGGACTTATCAAAATCGTTACCGAAGTGGACGGCAAACCGCAACCTGCTTGGAGACCCAAAAATGTCTATCATTACATCCAAGATAGAGTGGTCAAAGCAGATTTGGTCGTTGATATTTCGGAATACATGGATAAAAAATTGGAATTGATTTTTTGTTTTAAATCTCAATTCTACGACCCTAATAATGCCGAACCCATGACTCCCATCGCTTCCAAAGATTTTATTGAATACGTTAAAGGGCGCGATAGCAGTTATGGGCGATTTATGGGCGTTGCTTATGCGGAAGGATTCAATGTGGCGCGGACTCCTGGGGTCACAGATTTATTTGATTTGAAGTAAGCTTTGCTCTCCCGCAGGACAAAGTTTGACCTCTTTTGGGTTATAAACGCTCATCGATGAGCTTCGTACGGGACAAAAATACTTTTCATCACAGATGGAACAGATTCCACGAGATTTCACAGATTTTTTTTGAATTTTAAGCATTGAAAAGCCAAAAAAATCTGTGAAATCTCGTGGAATCTGTTCCAGCTGTGCCGAAAATGAGCTATTTTACTCAAAAATGGGGCTCATTCAAATCACTTTTGAAACACGTAAACTTATTCCTCAAAGCTTAATAAATATATGAAGTTTAAATTGTACTTAATAGTAATTGTGAATCAAGTACTTATGTCGCAAATTAGTTTCGCACAAGCATCAACCGAAACAACTCATTTAAGTGGCAGTTTGCAAACGAACGGCAATTTTTTCCTCCGCGACACCACGATTGGCGCAACAAACACCCCTCAATATGACCGTCAATTGTTCGGCGCGGAATCTTGGTTCACCCTCAAATATCAACGTGCAGGTTATGACATGGGATTGCGATTTGACCTGTTTAATAATTCTAATTTGTTGAATCCGCAAGGTTCGTTTACGGGACAAGGCATTGGGCGTTGGTATATCAAAAAAAAAATAGAGGATTTGAATATTGGAGTCGGTTATTTGTATGACCAAATTGGGTCTGGAATGATTTTTCGGTCGTATGAAGAGCGTTCTTTGTTTATAGACAATGCTTTATATGGTGTAAATTTATCGTATAACTTAAATCCTGATTGGAAAATCAAAGCCTTTACAGGTCGTCAAAAGCAGCAATTTGAGGTCTATAATGGTATCTTCAAAGGGGCGAATATCGAAGGTTATGCAAGCGATTCGGCGAGTACATGGAGTTGCGCGCCTGGGTTTGGGGTTGTGAATCGCACGTTAGATGATGAAACCGTTCAAAAAGTAGTAAGCACGATTAGCACTTACACGTTGCCCGATAGCATTGGTGCTAAATATAATACGTATTTATTTAGTTTGTATAACAAATTAACAATTGGCAATTTTACATGGTACATCGAAGGCGCGTACAAAACCAATGAAGTTTTTTTCGACCCTTTGGCGGAAAAAACGAATCGAAATGGAACGATTTCGCTCGGAAAATTGGTGAATCGGGCAGGAAATGCGTTTTACACGAGCCTTGGATACACGCAAACAGGGCTCGGCATCACTTTGGAGGCAAAACGAACTGAAAATTTCAGTTTCCGAACCCACCCTTTTGTAACCCTAAATCAAGGTGCAATTAATTTTTTGCCGCCGATGGCGCGCCAAAACACTTATCGTTTAACCGCACGTTACAATGCCGCAACCCAAGAAAACGGCGAACAAGCCCTTCAATTGGATATAAAAGCCGCTTTATCCGAGCGATGGCAATTTGATGTCAATTTGTCAGGCACGAATAATCTGAATAATAATTTGCTATATAGAGAATTCAATATCAATATTTTAAGAAAATTTGAACATGACTTAATGACAGTTGGTCTTCAAACACAGGTTTATAATCAAAGTATTTATGAGGTGAAACCCAACGTTCCAAACGTTCAAACGTTTATACCTTATATCGAATATGCACATCCTATCAACGATAAAAAAGCGTTGCGCATGGAAGCGCAGTACCTATATACGAAGCAAGATTATGGTTCATGGGCATTTTTGTTAGCGGAATATTCGATTGCGCCGAAATGGGTATGTACGATTTCCGATATGTATAACGCATTGCCTAAAAAGACAAATGCACTGCATTACCCGAACTTGGCAGTGGCTTATACACAAGGGGCGAGTCGATTTTCGGTGGCTTATGTCAAACAAGTGGAAGGAGTCGTTTGCACAGGCGGGATTTGTCGATTAGAACCTGCGTTTAGTGGTATTAGAATGAATGTTAATACCAATTTCTAAACCCGTTCAAACAAAAAAGATTGAAATAAAAACAAAAATTGTTTAAATTGTTGAAAAAATGTTAAATTTGTGTCAAAATTAGCAGACAAAGGGACTAATTTAAAAACTGGTATTGTTTTAGCAACAAACAAGGCAGTTAACTTAATTCACTGTTTGAAAGCAGATGGTTAATAAAGTTCATTGTTTTACAAATCGAGATAGTTAACTCCGTTTACTGAAATACCCAAAATAAGAAATTTGTTAACATTTCATTAACTTGTGACTTATTCTGCACTGTCCGTCAAATACTAAAATTACATTTTGACAACAAGGTATTTGTAGAAATATAATGTGGGTAAAAGTTCATTTTCCAATAAAAATATCTTAACAAATTTTTATAAAAAAAATAACAATATAAATTTGGAGAATTGGAAAATACTACCCAAATTGTGACAAAATTGCGGAGGTAACATTCGAGGCATTCTAAACAGCGCGGGGAAAACGTAATTGATGTAGGAACCGTTATTTGCTAACCAAAACAATGTAAGGACACACTATGATTGCCAAAGAATTGATTTCGACCGAAATTCCTTCACTCCATTTGAATCACACAGGTGATGACGCAATGGCAATAATGGGGGAATATTGTGTACGGCATTTGCCCGTCGTTCAAAAAGGAGAATTACTTGGATTGATTTCTGAGGATGTCATCTTGGAAAATGACCCTGAAATGCCGTTCTCAACGTATCGCTTGGCGGTTGTTTGCCCGTTTGTACGGGAGCGCGACCATGTTTATGAGATTATGCGACAAATGAATGTCCATAAATTGACCGTGATTCCAGTCGTGGGTCAAAAAAATGGCAAATTTGTCGGCGTGATTACTTTGAACGATTTGTTGAAATACTTCGCTGAAAACGCGTCGTTGTCTGAACCGGGCAGCATCGTGGTTTTGGAAGTGAATCGTTTCAACTACTCTTTGTCTCAAATTGCGCGGATTGTGGAATCGGAAGGCGGAATTATCTTAAATTCTTTCATTCGATGTATCCCAGATTCCAACGATATGCAGGTGACTATCAAGATTGGTCGCCCTGATATTCGCGGTATTTTGAATGCGTTTGAGCGTTTCCGTTTCAATGTGGTGGCTTCATTCACGGAAGAAGAGTATATCGAAACGTTGCAGGAACATTATGATTCTTTGATGTCTTATTTAAATGTTTAGTTTTTCTAAACTGTTTAATCGTTTCACAAAATCATTGTTCATTCAAAATCAAAGCAAATTATTGAAAATTAATTGTTTACAATTTAAAACTTTTTGAATTTGTTGATTCAAAATTTTAATTAAAAATATTGTTCATAAAAACAAGAGCGTTGCACCCGACAGGTGTAACGCTTTTGCATTTTTACGATTCCGAAATGTATATTAACTTTCTGAATCATATTTTTGATTTAAAACCCGAAATGTTTCATACAATTCAGTCGTAGATTGCGCCTGTACAGTCCAATGAATCAAAGCGTCTAATGCAAGGTTCATATCGGATAAATAGGCTTGCCGACTGTCCGCCCCCCGTTTTCCATTTACTTTTCGTTTGCCGCGAGTTAAAAATGTATTAATTTCCTCTCGCACTAATTCGCGCAACGTTTCATACTTTTCTCCTTTAGGCAACCCTCTTTTGAGCAATTTTTGAATTCCGTAATAAAATTTATCGTATTTTGCATCTGGATCATCCGCAAAATCAGGAATTAAAATTTGTTTTAATTCATCGACGGTCTGAATCTCATTTTCAGCATCAATGAATAACGATTCCGTATTAATGACCTCCGATTGTGCCAATATTTCATTGACTTCTTGTTCCGTTTTGTCAGGAACGACTAATTTTTTAACTTTACTCATAATTTTTTATTAAAGATTGGATAATGGAAACACTTTCGGCAATCGTTGTTTTATCCCAAAGTGCTATGTTGATATTTTTGGTTGCTTCGGACAAATCGGGTTGATATTTTTGGAAGATTGCCCAATAATTTTTGCCTTCTTTCTGCTTATCATAACAATAAAAATTATAAATTAAAGACGGATGGATTTGAATTTTTTTGGCAAACTGCTCTACAACCACTTTTTCTTGAATGAATGGATAAATATATTTTGATTTATCGTCAGAAATAAAATATTGTTTGGCAAAATCATTGGCTCTATGCTCATTCAGTAAGAATAAATCATTTTCCCCAGTTAAATGGTAAGTATTTAATTGAATATCTGCTTCATCAAACAAAACGTGATACAATTCGTGCATCAATGCAAACCAGAGCGTAGCATAATTTTGATTTAAGTTGGTTAAGGCAATACAGGGTTTCCCATGTACAAAAAAAGTCCCCCCCCTCACTTGCGTTTTAGGCAAATAAGGCTGAAAAATAACAGTCACTCCAACATTAAACAATGCTCTTACAACAGTTTGAAACCCTTTTTTAACATCCATCGTGCAGGGTTTTATTTTAGGCACCAACATTTTTAAGGTTTCCCGTTGATATGAATTCGGATTATCCACTTTTTCAAAGAAAGCATAGGTAGATTTTACCCAAAAATCCAACATTTTATTGGTTGCGGGGCGTTTGGTTTTGCTAAAAGCGGCTCCAATTTTTCTTTCATAATCATAGATGCTATCTATACCAAAAAAAAATTTTAATCGATTTTCTATCTCTTCAAAATCGCGCACACTTTCTAAAATTTTAACCGATTTGAGTGCGTTTATGTCAAAAGTTTTAACGATAAAATTGAAGATTCTCGCTTTTTCAATTTCTCGTATTTGTGCGATTGGAAGGTTCGACGCAAATATTTTAAGCGTTTCTTCCACGCCTAAATCTAAAAAACTGCCTATTTTTATTAAATTAATGACATCCACTCGTTGTGCGTCCATGTCAAGAATGGCTAATAAAGATTTGCGTTCTATATCTAAACCATTTTCGATTTGTCGGTTGGACAAACCCAATTGCGCCACTTTTTGTTCAAAAAGGGCTTTCATGCTTTGAGGATGATCATTTAGATAGGCATATAATTCTTTAAAAAAATCTTTATTTTTATTAATATGATCCATTGCTTTAACAATTTAGTGAAGTAGAATTACCGCACAAAAATAGGTATTAAAGTAGTATAAAACAAATATTTGCGGTAAAAAAACTGCATTTTTTTATTTTTAATACCTTATTAAAAACATTTATTTTAATATTATTTGTTTATTTTAAACATCACTAAATTGTACTTTTACGAAACTGTAATTTAAATTTGTGCTAAACTATAAAGCGTGACTGTTGTTACTCCTCTTTCAGTCCGCTTAAATTTAAATTGTCATTCATCATTCATCATTCCCTTAAAATGTATTATTCAAAACATCAATTTGATGATACGATTGTCGCACTGGCTACGCCTGCAGGTGTGGGTGCGATTGCCGTCATTCGGCTTTCTGGAAAGGACGCTTTGCGGATTGCAGACCGTTTTTTTTATGGTAAAAAATTGAGTCGTCAAGCGTCGCACACTGCTCATTTTGGAACGATTCGGGGTGAAAATCAACAAGTTATAGATGAGGTTTTAGCGACGGTGTTTGTCGCGCCGCGTTCTTATACGCGAGAAAATACGGTTGAAATTTCGACGCATGGTTCTCCTTATATTGTGCAACAAGTGATTCAATTGGCGATTCGACACGGGGCGCGGAT
>JBDKKX010000338.1:0-6436 GCA_039795795.1 Bacteroidota bacterium
AGTTTTGCCATGTGTTCGATAATCGACATGCCGTTTTTACTTCTTAACTTTCGATAATATTTTGACAAGTCGCAGTGATAGCCGTGACATTTCAGGTATGTCACACATAAATCAATCAAAAAAAAATGTTATATCCAGAAAATTGTCAATCATCTGCAATTTACCATATTTCATTTAATAATAATCAACGCACAATGACGGTAATTTGGCGCGTAAAGAATTATGGCGTAAGTAGTGGTATTGCGTACCATTACCAAATTGACGGCAATATTTACGAACGCATTGTAGATGCCAAATCAAAAGGCGGTGAAATAGGTAGATTGATTCGCCAAAAAAGAATTATTCACTTTGAAGTAGAATCAGTTTGATTTTTGGCACGATAATTGATTTTATCGAATCGGATTGTAAGTAATCTGTCAAAAATAGGAGTATTTATTTAATTTCGTGCCACATTGAAAAATGTGTCACGAATTTTTTTTAACAAAAACAAAAAACAAATGACTATAGTAGAAATTATTAAGGATTGCGAATTTTTCACGGCAGGGATTTTGGAATGTGAAAAAGATGTTTTTGTTCCATTTTTTCAAAACCACGAAAACGGGAAATGTTCCGACGAATCTGCGTATGTGAACAGAGAAGGTGCAGTTATCAGGTTAGCAGAAATCTTAATTGAAAAATTAGATGAAATCTGTGACGATGTTGATTTAGAAAGTACAGGCGATTATGAGCCTTCTGTTTCGCTAATTGGTGGCACATTGCCACATAAAGAAGAATTTTAGTTAGAAGTTTTCTCATTTGTATTAATTACGTGATGTTTCTAATCGATATGTCACGTTTTTTTATTTATAAAAAAAATAATTCAAAATGGAATTGGTTTTAAGTTTATATAGTGGAATCGGCATGTTTGATGCAGTATTTAAAAACGCTGGATTTTGCGTTGTAAGTGCTGGCGATATAAAGGATGGTCAACATCATAATATCACGAAATTTCAAGGAATTAAGGGTAAATTCGAGGGCATACTGATTACCTCACCTTGTCAAGAATTTTCAAAGGCAAACCGTTTACCGAACTACGATTTAGGTTGCGCCTACATTACAGAAGCCATAAGAATTATATTTGAATGTGCACCAGACTGGTGCATCTTTGAAAACGTAGAAGGTTTCCCAGATGTGCATATTTTTGGATATGCTGCACAGCGGTTCTTTTTAAATGATTCACATGTTGGCGGCATTCAAGACAGAAACCGCAAATTTCAATTTTTATACAAATCGGGAAACTGCTTGAGGCTGCAAAGACAAATTCCTAAAAACGGGATTGGTATTGTGAGCTGTGTCACAACCAGGGCGAGTATTTCAGTACCTGAAATGTCACGCATTCAAGGATTTTCAAATCTTCAATTGATAGGTTATTGTATCGAAGGTGCAAAGCGCGCCATTGGAAACGGTGTATCCTTCGCCACAGGTAGAGCAATTGCATGGGCAATTAGAAACCGAAACCGTGAAACACCGGGAATAAATCATCGTTTATGCGCTTGTGGATGTGGTGAGGCAATTGAGTCACCAATTCAAGTTTCCAAATTTGCCACATGTAGAAAACGCATTGAACGAATGCGTAAAAACCCAAATAAGGCACTATTTTACTGTCCTCAATGTGAGGACGGTTTAGTAAATAGTGGCATGTTTGGAATGGTGAATTGTCAATGTGTGTCGTACAGAATTTTAGTGAGAAATCTATATACACCGAATTTATTAAAATTAGAATAATACTTTATGGATTAGAAAAATGATAGGAATTTCCATTTTTCCTATAATGGTTATTATGTTAAATAGAAAAATATTTTTGAAACATTTTGTGTTGTTATTTAAATCATTTATCTAAAATTATCTAAACTTATTTAATTCTTATGGATCGTCGGAAAGAAGAAACAAAACCATCTGGTAAACCACAATACTGGAGATTGTGGTTGTTAATTATTGTATTTCTATTTTTAGAAGCGTTCATTATCTGTATAGTTGGTCCAGAAATGAAATGCAAAGAAAACCCAAATTGTTGCCCACCTGTAAAAAGTTGGCATGATATTTGGATATATTAAGTGTGTTTGTTCATAATGTTTGTTTTTTATGGCTTAACAGTGTGGCAACTACGGTTGCCACGTTTTTTATTAATTTAAATATAAAAAAAATGGAAAAAAAAGGTACAAATGATTTTCGGAAAATATGGATTCCTATAATTTTAATCTATATAGCAATTGCTATCAACCTCCTAACATAAAGATTTTTGGTTTTAGTTGGTTAGTTTGAATAAAAAAGGCATCCTTTCGGGTGCCTTTTTTTTATATAGGAATAAGGATTATTTCATAATCCTTAAAAACCTCCGCCGTTTTTACAATATAAAACATTTGTGGCTTTAGCTGTTTTAAAAATTCATCATCAATGCCATTTGAAATTAAAATTTGCCTAATTTCGGCATGTTCCAAGTCCGCCACACATTGCGAGCCTCCGAACGAAATCGGCGGATATTGCGGAAATCTAATCGTTAGAATCGGAAGTTTCTTTATAAAGTCTATTTGGCAACTTTGGAAGATGTAAACACCTTGATAGTGGATTTCTTGACACATGCGCACCAATTGCCAAAAGTCCGATTTTTTAATTTTTACCTGTGGTCTCATTTCGTGTAAAATAAATTGGTTTGAAATTGACGCAAATAGTTGTCCAAATCAGACTCCAAAGCCCTTGCTTTGTTTAATTCTTGCAAAGAGCCAGAAACGCCAACCTTTTTACTTTTGTCGAAATACACTTTCTGCGCGTTGCGCATTTCCATAACGCGCTTAACGATGTTATCAAACTTGATTTTATTTGACTCAAGTTGATGTTGGAATCCTTTTTGAATTGCTAAATATTGCATCTTTTCATCGTCACGCTCCTTTTGGATGCGTGAAATCTCATCATTTGCCTTTTGGACAATGTACGAAGTTTCTTCTGCGTGCATTGTGGATTCTTCAAGGAGTCTCCGATTTAGAATCTCGACACCTCTTGAAACCTCATCAAAAGCATGTTGTAAGGTACAGAGTTTTAAAAAGCTATCATCTCTATCCTTTTCTGCTATTCTAAGCAAATCAATAGCGGCATCTCGTTGCTTTTCAAGCGATTCAGCGATATTGATAAGATTTGAAATTTTCTTATCAGCCTGCTCCAGAATACTACAAGTATCAATAAGGACTTTCATTGAATCTAATGGAGCTTTAAAGCCACCTTCTTTATTTAAGTTATCCATAAAAAAAATTGTTTTAAAAAAATTAAATAAATATGTTTATAGTTGCAAATATCATGCCATATTTATATCTTTGCAGCGTTATTTTATTTATTTATTATTCATCATTAAAAACTTTTATTATGGTAAAGGCAAATTCGGTTTTAGTTCAAGAAGTTTCATCTAAGCGGACTAAAACCGCATCAAAATTGGTACAATCAATCGCCAAGACAAACACAGCGAATGCCGCTAAAAAAATGGCAAACATGAAAGCAGTGCAAGCCCTTGAAAGTGCTATTGAATCATTCCCTGCCGAAGGAGATCGCACAGAGGCAGAAATGTCTGCAGTTTTGCAATTAGAAGCAGAGATTGAAGGACGCTTAAGGACAAACATTGAAATTGATTTTCAATCTCCAGAATTTGCAGTTCTTTCAACCTATGCGGCGCGAATTGTGAGTGGACAAGTATGGTCTGTTCCTGCCGTTCCTGCTAGTCCTGCTTTGCCTGCGTAAGAAATTTTTTTAATCAACATATCGGAGTAGGCTTAGGTGTTACCTAGTTGTCGAAACGTAAATAAAACCTTGCACAACCCTAAATATCGGCTTTTCAGTTGTGCGGAAAGTTGAGAATAGGAAGGTTTTTCCGCCAACGTCCTAACAAGGATTTTGGCGGTTTTTTTTTGTAATAATTTCTATATATGAAAACTCTTAAAACATTCTTAAAACACTCTTTATAATTCCTATAATTAAGATTATGTTAAATAAAAATTAAAAAGTACGGTTACTTAGATTCAATCTAAATAACCGTACTTTTTTATGCCCATATATGCAAGCTGTGTCACAGTCGAACCGTTACAAAGTGTAACGGATTTGTTTAAACGTTTAAACAAACAAGGCAAAATACTTGTGGCGACAAGTCACACCTATATACGCACGCGCACGCGCATGCACACGTTCCTTCATGTGTTAAATAGTTGTACTTGGCTCATAAAGGCAACAATAACCATACCAATTTTCCAAAACGTAATTTTCAAACCAAAGGGGTGCGAAGCAAACCCCTTTGGTTTGAAAAATTACGTTTAGCGGTAGCGTTGGAAATTGGTATGGTTATTGTTGCCTTTCCACCAGACAGGACGATGATTGTCCCGCTGTAATTTTTTATTAAACCAGCATATTTGCAACTAAAATCAAGAATTAAAGATTTATGAAAGCAATTTATAAAAAAGACCACACATTATTTTACCATGAAAACGTCAATCATGGCAATGGTAATCCGAACATAGGAAATATTCAAATCAAAAAGGAGTGCGCCCCAATAGATATTTCCTTACAAACCTCCAAAAGAATTCGTGAAGTTATAGATATTTGGACATCCATTGCAAACGTCGAACATTATACCCTATCTTATAAAGAATGGACAGATTCAACTAATATCCAAATAAAGCGCGATATTAAAAACTTTTGTCTTAAATTGAATCGCCATAGCGCAACTAAATATCTTTGGCGATTGGAGTTTAATGCTGATGGAAAAGGACACTTTCACATTCTTTACGAATCGGAAAAGTTGATTGATGTACAAGCATTGTGGAGTCATGGATTAGTGTATTTTGTAAACGAGAATAAAAGGAGTTTGAGTACAAATAATTTAAGTAGATATATAAGTAAACGAAATGATGTGCCCAATAGTTCAAGTTCAAAGCATAAAATCAAACATGGAATGAGCGATAATTTGAGAGAATTAGAGTATCCAAAAGGATACGTGACCGACTTACCCAACGACGCTAAAAAGATGGGCGATTATGCTTATTTATCACGAGAAACAACAGGTTTTGAGCAATTTGTCGAAACTTGGCACGATAATTGAAGATATAAAGTTGAAAAAGAATTTTTTTATAATAATGTGAAGGATTGTTAACGTAATGTTGGCAGTCCTTTTTTTATATCCAAATCCAACCTTCCAACGCTACCACTAAACAATATTCATAAAAAGTATCATTTTGGGAAAAAACCATTCTGTTTTTTCCCAAAATGATACTTTTTAGAATCTCGTTTTGGAGGGTTGGATTTGGATATAAAAAAAGGACTGCCAAGTAAAATAAGTTTTCGCAATTCGGCACATTTGTCAGTTTAGAAAAAAAGATTGAATTCAGATTTTCCTATAATTTATGTTATGTTAAATAAAACTGCCAAAATGGCAGTTTTGCCATGTGTTCGATAATCGACATGCCGTTTTTACTTCTTAACTTTCGATAATATTTTGACAAGTCGCAGTGATAGCGGTCGGCGCGGCAGGCTATTCCGCTACACTTGCTCGCTCGGTCGTGCCTCCCTTGCTTGCTCGTTACGCTCCATAGCCAGCCGCGCCTTGCAAAAATTTTGAACGGATTAAACGCGGTACAATTTTTGAGGTAAAAGATTCGAGTCCGATTAGAGTTATCAATTACGAGCGTCCGCGTAGATTGCCAATTACGAGGGGTAATATGTGAGGTTGATATTGATAGCTACGGGGGTGGGTAAAGAACTGTTATTAACTTAAGGTACGTTTTCCCCCCCCCCTTCGCTATCAATATCAAGTGCCAGCTTCAGCAATGTATTATGTGTACTCCACTTTTGTATTCACTTTTATAAACATCTGTACATCATCTGCACAACATCTACAGCCCCAATTGCGAGCGTAGGAACGGGGGAAAGTTACGATGCAGAATATCAAAAAAATGGTTTAGAGGGAAAATGTTGAGGGTTCGCGGTTTAGTGGCTCATGGTTGCGTTGTAGCGTTTTCGTTTTCTTTAATTTGCCTGTGCGCGTTTCTCGTGCGTTTTAGCCCTTTTTTAGATTTGGCACAATATTTGTATGTATATGTCTGTAGTTATCTGCCATTCTTTTAGCTGTATTTATTTTCAGTTTTATTGTTTTTTGGCATGATATTTGCATGTATATTAGTGTGGCGATTTTGCCAGTATAAAAAAATTCTTTTGATATGATGTTCGGTCCATTTGACTACTTTGCTCCCTCTTTGGTTGAGCTATCCGCGCCCATTTTTGCGCCTTCCCTCGTTTATGTCCCTGAGTATTCACCGATTTATCGCGAGAGGCATGATACGCGCCATTTGCCTGTTATTGCCGCGTTTGCGCGTGAGTGTCAGCCGTCTGAGATGGTTATAGACACCGTTAGTTCTTATTGTGTTGC
>JBDKKX010000339.1:0-6434 GCA_039795795.1 Bacteroidota bacterium
GCGTGCAAAATTACACTAAAATTTTAGACTACAAAATGAAAATTATGCACATTATGTGGATAACTTTTGTTTAAAAATTGCTAAAAATGGCATGGATAGTTAGGCGTGATTTTTGCCCGATATACCCTGTCAAAAATATTATTTTATTTTCAACAATTGTTTTACATGAGAAACTGCCGAATCAACTCGTTCAAAAAAGCGATTTTTTTAAGCTATTTTTGCCTGCACCTGAATTTAGGATGGACTCAAATGCAAGATTCCGTTTATACGACGGCTGAAATCATGCCTTATTTTCAAGGTTGCACTTCGTTTAAAGAAGGTTCTCCTGAAAAAAGAACTTGTTCTAACAAATCCTTAGCCACTTTTTTAGCGCAAAATTTAATTCTACCCCAAAACGATGCGGAAGGAACGGTTTATGTTGCTTTCATTGTGGATGAAATTGGGGATTTGATAGATCCCAAAATCATTCGTGGCATTAGTTGGACACATGATTCTGCTGCGTTAAGCGTCTTAAAACGGATGCCAAAATGGGAAGCAGGCAAGGACAAAGGTAAAAATATTAAATTTAAATGGACTTTACCGATTCGTTTTGCCGCCAAAAAAGAGGAATCCACAGGCGATTTTAAAATCAATTGGGGGACGCTGACTACTGAAAGTATTAACAAAGATGCCTTGAAAGAATGGCTGAATACACCGATTACGATTCGAGATGAAAAAGGTGATTTATTGGAAGTCAACGAGTTAGTCGTAGAAAGGGAACATGAAGGCAAGTTTTCAGAAGTACAAGCCCTTTCTGGAAAACTGACGGACGAGCAAATGAAACTCATCAAAAAATTAAAAATAGGCGATACCTTGACGTTTACCGTAACCATTCAACGCGGCGGAAAATTTTTATACAGCGATAAAAGTTTTAAAATCAACTGACCATATTATAACAACTTTGATTATCTTTGTAGCAGCTAAATTTTAACCGCTCGAAGTATGAAAAAAGCAATTTACAAATTTTTATTTCAAAAAATCTGGGGTTGGACAATTGTGGATACCTATCCGCAGGCGGCACAACAATCAATTGTAATGGTGTTGCACCACACGTCGAATTGGGATTTTCCAGTCGGCATTTTTTTGAGGACGCTGGTAGATGCCAATATTGGTTTTGTTGGAAAGAACAGTTTATTTAAAATTCCGATATTTGGAAGTTATATGCGCTGGATGGGGGGGTATCCTGTGGACAGGAGTAAACGCACCGATTTTGTCCAAGCCGTCGCGAATATTTTTAAAGCAGTGCCTGATTTTAAATTGTGTTTTGCTGTGGAAGGAACGCGAGAGAAAGTCAAAACGTTGAAAACAGGTTTTTACTATGTTGCGCATAAAGCAGGTGTGCCGATTGTCCCTTGCAAATTTGATTGGGGCAAAAAACAAGTCGGTTTTGGGCAACCTTTTCATACGACGGGGGATTATGAAAAAGATTTGAAACAATTACTGCAATATTTTGTTGGGATTAATGGTAAAAATACAGAAAATGATTTTGATATTGAAGCTGTTTTAAACTTATAATTGCAAACACATAGGGACATGGAAGACATAGTATCTTAATACTATGTCTCCTATGTCCCTATGTGTTTACAAATTATCTTAATTCAAATCGTAATTTTTATTTTTCTTTTTTAAAAAGAAGTTTATCTTTGCGCACGACTTGGAAAAAAGGGGGATTAGCTCATCTGGCTAGAGCGTTAGCATGGCATGCTAAAGGTGATGGGTTCGAGTCCCATATCCTCCACAGCTTTTTATAAAGTATTGATTTTCAATTAGTTGCAAGTAAAAAAAATAACTTTTTTGGCGCACCTGTTGGCGCACTTCATTTTGAATCCATGATATTGAAAAATATCAAATGGATAAAAAAAATATTGCCCCAAAGATTTTTAATGCTAATGGGGATTTAACAAAGCGTTGGTACGTCGAATTTTACAAGGAGGGTGTTCGCCATCGCTCTTATGGTGAAATTAACAGATGTAAATCGGTAGAAGCCAGAATGCAGGCGGCGAAGGAGTTGCTTGCAAGTTGTGGGCGAGACAATTTGAAAGCGGTCATATGGGAGCAACATGAAACTCAATCCATTGGATTGAGGAAGAAAACGATTCAAACAAATGCAAGTAAATTGAATACGTTTTTGGCTTGGGCGCAAGAAAATGGCATTTCCGATTTGAAACAAGTCGATGAAAAAGTCGCAAATCGGTTTTTTAAGGAACTCGCGCGGCAAAAAAAGCATACGACCACTTTAAATGCGTATAAACAAGTGCTAAATGCCTTGTTTTCCAAATTAAATGTGTTTGCTTTCGAGCCTCTGAAACGGCATCCTAAAAATGCTACGCCTGCCAAAGCTTTTCAAGAACAAGATGTGGAACGTTTGCAGACTGTTATCATGGAGAAAGACCCCCAGTTGTGGTTTTTTATTCGATTTGTACACAATTGCTTGATTCGACCGAATTCGGAATTGAGGTTGTTGAAAGTGGGCGATATTGATTTGCAAAATGCACTTATTTGCATCAAAGCAACTATCAGCAAAAATAAAAAACATCAATATGTCATTATTCCCGATGATTTTTTGCCCGATTTGTTGTTTTTGAAGCAATATTCACCCGATTTTTACCTATTTTCCAAAGAAGGTACGCCTGGTTTAAAACCTGTGGGTTATAACTATTTTTATAATCATCATGTGAAATTTTTAAAGGAACTGGGCTTTGGAGAACGATACGAGCTGTATTCTTGGAAGCACACGGGAGCGGTAAACATGGTCAAAAAAGGTGTGCCGATGAAACAAATTCAATTACAAGGGCGGTGGCATAGCTTAGACCAATTGGATGAATATTTGCGCTCGATGGGCATTCAAGATATGCCTCATTTGAAACGGTTCCCTTCTTTGTGAATTGAGCGAATTGAGGCACTTTTTTTAGTGCCTCAATTCGCCCAATTCATTCCATTATCACAAGGATTGAAACATCACAAGGATTGAATCTTAAACCGCAACTGAAACAAATGTTGTTTCAAATATGGGTTTGTTTGCTCCGTGATTTTGAGTGTGATGCTCAGGCGGGCGTGATGCTCTATCGGATTGGTTGTTTCGCGCAACCATTTGTCATAGGCTACTTTGCGCTGATAGCTTTTATTGAATTTGTCCCATAATAGATGTGTGGATTCCACTTCGTAATGCTTGAATTTTTGAGTGGGTGCTATAGCACGATTGGGCGCGAACGCCGTTGTTGGAATGAATAAAGACATAATTTAAAAATTTATTTTTTATTTTGGATTTAGGCGTTTGGATATTTTTCCTGCGCCTTTTTAATTATGATGCAAAACTATATGTATTATTACGCACATCCAAATTTTTGCGTAATAAAAATAATAATTTTGCAAAAAAATATTATTTTTGCACATCATTTGAAAAATAGATTATTTATTTTTACAAAATATGGAAAATAGAAAGTTATTTGTGTTAAGTTCCGAATGCAATATTATAGGCATTTTCTCAAACATGACTTTGGTAGCTAATGGATGCCCTGTGGATGAAGATAAGCGTTCCGCCTTGTACCACAAAATTTACAGGCATTTCAAAGCACATGAACAATCAGGAAAGCCTTTAGGCGATTTTTACTTTGAATACACGCATGAAGAAAAAGTGTATGAATTAAAAGTGTATTGGTTGAATGGAACAGCATAAAAAAAGGCACTTGGAAGCAAGTGCCTTTTTTTATGCTGTTATTTTTTATTTCTCCGAATATCATCATCGATGTAATACCAAATATAGAAAAATATTGGAAACAAAGGTGCTAAACACGCTATAACTGCAAGAATTTTAATTATAATTTTAAGCATAATCTTTAACTAATTTTGGACAAAGGTAAAACAAACTTTGTGAATGGATTGAATAGGGCAAAAAAAAATTGATATATGTTAATTTATCTATCTTTACGCTTCATTTTAAAAAGGAGCAATGAGCAATAAAAATATATTGATTGTAAACAAAAAACGGTTGCGGCAAGTTTTTTCCTCGGACGACTTACCGTTAACGCCTTATTTATTCCGCAAACTGTTTTTTACGGATGACTTTATTCAAAATATCTTAGAATTGAGCTTATCGGATTTTAATGGCATCAAAAACTTTTCGCCCAAACAAACGGAAATCATCATGCAACATTTTAAAATAAAAGAAGAAGATTTGGTGTGACGATTATGGAGGGATTTGTCTCTATGGAGCAATCTAATAATTTAATTTTCAATTGTTTAAACATTTTTAAAATGAATATTCGTTTTTTTTATGCCTTATTTTTTAGTTTATTTTTTAAAATCGTGTTTGCACAAATGCCCAATCAAACCTATCCTTATCGATACGCTTTCAATGAAATTTTCAAAAAAGGGACTGAAACTGCCGTGTTCGAGATTGTTTTTTCGTGTAGTGGTTTGGAATGGGAAGAAAAATTTGATTCTACTGCTCGCCGTAACCGATATGACGAATATGTAGCAGATTTGGAGGATTTACAAAAAGAAATTGATTTATTGCGGGACGCTTGCCACATAGAGATTACTGAAAAAGCTGTTTTTTTTGACTTTGCTTTGGATGAAACACACTCATCTATCCTTATACCAGTTCCTAAATATCTTTTATCTCCCTACGCGTACTCCGAACAAATAAAAGGATTGAAGAAGCCTTTGCTGAGATACTAAAAAAGCCGCTTGCAATCGCAAGCGGCTTTTTTTATGCCGTTGCGTTAACACACTTTAACATAAAAAGTACAAAAATCCTTAAAAATCCAACAAAAAGTACAAAAATCCTCAAAAGTTCCTTTTACCCGTCCATAACTTGCACCATATTTAAAAAAAAGGCTTATGATTTTTGGTGCTAAAATAAAAAAGAGACAAACTGAAAAAACGCCCTTCGATATTGCATGGGACTATACTTCCGCAAATGAAGGAGGAGATAGCAGTTATGACCAACTAACGAAATGGGGCATAACCGCAGGTTTTATGTCCTTCCATCATTTGAAGCCCAAAATGAGTATTTCAAAGATTTCAAAAGAGCAGGCGAAGAAATGGGTAAAAGAAGTCATCTCTGATAAAATTTTCAATAAAGCGGAACGGATTGCAGACCAATATATTTATAATTTGATTATTGATTTTGGTTTTAATAAGCCTTCCATTTGTATAGAATATTTAGGGAATGTGATAGACAGAAACGATGATTTTCCAGCCGCGAAAGAGTCGTTAAAAGTGCCAGATTCGTGGATAGTTGAATTAAATGAAAGAATAAAACAAGGAGACGCGAAAACGTTGTATGATGCTTTGTGGAATAAATGGTGGAATTATATTATAAATTCGGGGCATTTTAAGAAAGGAGCTCCTGGTTTATCAATGCGTTGCTGGAGGTACAAAGATTACGGCTTGGTTGGAGCGCGGGAACAAAAAGAAGCAGTTAAGGCGGCTTGGGAGCAAACGACAAATGACGAAGTCCGTTTCGCACTTAACTTGTATTTGAATCCTCCGTCTAAAAACAAATTTTATGACAATGTAGCACCCGAACGCAAAATATTATTCTTTACACGAAAGGGTTGTGCCGCTTGTTTACAGTTAAAACCGACTTGTGAAGCATTGGCACGACAAAATGGATATGTCTTTGAAGAATTATATGCGGATGAAGAAAAAAATAGAGCATTAGTAATCAAATATAAAATTGCTCCTACGCCTGAGGTTGTCCTAATAGATGCTAACGGCACAAGGTCTTTTGGTGCGGCGGACTTGTTTGACGATAAATTATCCGTTTATTTAACGCCTCCATTGTACCCGCGCACTCCAGCGCAAACGGAACCAGACCCGTTTGACGATGGCAAATCTGCCAAAACAGATTCCAATTCATCGTTTTGGATGATTCCTGCGGGGGCTGCGGCTTGGTACATGCTCTCCAAACGGAAAAAGCACATTGGCAATACAAAGGAGCATCAAAAAATCATAGCGGGCGGAGGCATATTACTTTTGTTGTGGTTTTTGGGCGATAAAAGCACTCCTACCAATACGGGTGGTGCTGCGCACGGATTGAGTGCAAAGGATTTGGATGATATTTTAGAGAAAAGTTTGGTGAATGAAGGACCATATGAAGAAGAATCGGCACATACGCGGCAAGATGAAGGCAATTTTTATCATGGCGATAAAAATAGTACCTATCTCGGCACATCGTGGGGCATTACTGCCGATTTCTTAGAGCAATGGACGGGTCAAACGGCGTTTGATGAAAACTCGATTCGGAACATTTCCAAAGAAGCTGCTAAAAAACTTTTTGTCTCGACTGTGATGAAGCGTGCGCGCATTTCAGAAATCAAAGATAAATGGGTTGCAAGCCTCTTTTTCGATTGGATGATGCAACGCCCGGGCACTTGTATGCAATACAT